>NZ_BCQU01000165.1:0-5659 GCF_001552235.1 Actinomadura rubrobrunea NBRC 15275
GGCGCGCAGCGCTCCCCGGCGTCCGGCGCCGACCGGGCCGCGGCCGGGACGACCGCGCCGGCCGCCCCCGCCGGCGACCCCGACGAGGTGCCCGACGCGCTGCCGTACTTCGAGCGCAAGGACCCCGACAAGAAGATCACCAAGCATGTCGAGGAGGTCCGGCGCACCGGCGGCCTCCTGCGGGTCTACACCGACCTGGAGGAGGGCGACGAGAACTCCGAGCCCGCCGTCTCGCTGTGCGAGTGGACCACCGAGTTCCTCCAGGAGGGCGGCGACGACGCGCCGCGCGTGTTCGTCCACGGCAAGAGCCCGGACAACGGCAGCGTCGTGCTGGCCAACAAGCAGAACGACAAGGACGACTGCACCGTTGATGAGACCCGCTGACTGGACCGTTCCCGCGTCCCCGCCCGCGCCGGGCGGGGACGCCGATCACTCGGCGGGCTCCAGCCTGAGGCTGATGCTGTTGATGCAGTAGCGGTCGTCGGTCGGGGTGGGGTAGCCCTCCCCGTGGAAGACGTGCCCGAGGTGGGAGTCGCAGGCCGCGCACCGCACCTCGGTGCGCACCATGCCGAGGGACCGGTCCTCGTGGAGGGTGACCGCCTCCGACTCGGCGGGCTCGAAGAACGCCGGCCAGCCGCAGTGGGACTCGAACTTGGCCTCCGACCGGAACAGCTCGGCGCCGCAGGCCCGGCAGCGGTACACCCCCACGGTCTTGGTGTCGTTGTACTCGCCGGTGAACGGCCGCTCCGTCCCGCCTTCCCGGAGCACGTGGTACTCCTCCGGCGTCAGCTGCGCCCGCCACTCCTCGTCGCTCTTGCGGATCTTCTCCATGTTCCGACCGTACCCCGCCGGCGCCGCGCCGGCATGCCCGAGACGGGGCCGGCGGCGGCCTGGCCTGGGGAAATGTCGGCGGCGTGGGTTAGCGTGCCAGCATGGGCGCGCCGAGCATCGAGATCCGGGTGGGGGAGCGCCTCGTCCGGGTCAGCAATCCCGACAAGGTCTACTTCCCGCGGCCGGGCTACACCAAGCGGCAGCTGGTGGAGTACTTCGTGGCCGTGGGGGAGGGCATCCTGCGCGCCACGCGCGACCGGCCCACCACGCTGGAACGGTGGCCCGGCGGTGTGTTCGAGGGCGCCCGGCTGGCCACCCGCGACAACCCGCGCGGCGCCGACGCGTTCTACCAGAAGCGCCTGCCCAAGGGGGCGCCCGAATGGGTGGCGTCCACGCGCATCGACTTCCCCAGCGGCCGGTCCGCCGACGAGGTGTGCCCCACCGAGGTCGCCGTGATCGCCTGGGCGGCCAACCTGGGCACGCTGACCTTCCACCCCTGGCCGGTGCGCGCCGCCGACGTCGACCACCCCGACGAGCTGCGCATCGATCTGGACCCGCAGCCCGGCACCGGCTTCGCCGACGCGGTGCGGGTGGCGCTCGGCCCGGTCCGCGAGCTGCTGGACGAGCTCGGCTACACCGCCTTCGTCAAGACCTCGGGGAAGGCGGGCGTGCACATCTACGTGCGCATCGAGCCGCGCTGGACGTTCACCGAGGTCCGCCGCGCGGCGCTGGCGTTCGGCCGCGAGGTGGAGCGCCGCGCCCCCGCCCTGGTCACCACCCGGTGGTGGAAGGAGGAGCGCGGCGAGCAGATCTTCATCGACTTCAACCAGAACGCCCGCGACCGCACGATCGCCTCGGCCTACAGCGTCCGCCCGCTGCCGCACGCCCCGGTCTCCGCGCCGGTCGCCTGGGAGGAGCTGGCCGACGTGGCGCCCGAGGACTTCACCATCGCCACCATGCCCGCCCGCTTCGCCGAGGCGGGCGACCTGCACGCCGCCATCGACGACCGCGCCTTCTCCCTGGAGCCCCTGCTGGAGATGGCCGACCGCGACGAGCGGGACCGCGGCCTGGGCGACATGCCCTATCCCCCGAACTACCCGAAGATGCCCGGCGAGCCCAAGCGCGTCCAACCCAGCAAGGACACCGATCGGCGCTCCTGACCCGCGGTTTCCCCGCCGAAAGAAGCACCGCATCGATCACCGTCGACCGGCTCGCCGTCCTCGGGGATGTGCGTCAGGTCGTCGAGCGTCAGCGTGCGCGGTCCGCCTCGCCCCCGAGTCGGCCGCTCGCGAACGCCCCATCTCCTGGAGCCCGAGAACGGCGCGCGCTATGGCCGCGACAGCGCGCCCGCCGCCAGGCAAACGGACGTCAAGGAACATTTCAGGCGGCGAGCCCGGTGCAACGGCAACAAATGACCAAAACCGGCCGCGGTTCGTGCGCGATCGATCTTTACCTGGCCCCGCGCACGGTGTTGCCTGTGCCTCCGTAGCGATCAACGAGACACGGAGGTGCGGGTTGCCCAGGAGATCCCTGAGACGGACCCGGCGGACCGTCGCGGTGACGTTGGCGACCGGCGTCGCCCTGGCCGGCGCGGGCGGCGCGGCCGACGCGGCGGCCGCGCCCAAGATCGTGGTGAAGGGCGGCGTGACCCAGCCGGTCTTCTCCTACGCCGACGCGATCCGCGAGCACGTGTACGTCGAGTCGCCGATCGACAGCGACCGCGACGGCAAGCGCGACCGCGTCAACGTCGACATCATCCGGCCCAAGGAGACCCAGCGGGGCCTCAAGGTGCCGGTCATCATGGACGCCAGCCCGTACTACGACAACGCCGGGCGCGGCAACGAGAGCGAGCGCAAGGTCTACGACGCGGCCGGGAACCCGGTGAAGTTCCCGCTGTTTTATGACAACTACTTCGTGCCCCGCGGGTACGCCTTCGTGGCCGTCGACATGATCGGCACGACGAAGTCGGACGGCTGCCCGACCAGCGGCGGCGCGCCGGACGTGCTGGGCGTCAAGGCCGTCATCGACTGGCTGAACGGCCGGGCCAAGGCCTACACGCCGGACGGCGACCCGGTGCGGGCGACCTGGACCACCGGCCGCACCGGCATGATCGGCAAGTCGTACGACGGCACGCTGGCCAACGGCGTGGCCGCCACCGGCGTGCGGGGCCTGGAGACCATCGTCCCCATCTCGGCGATCAGCAGCTGGTACGACTACAGCCGGATGAACGGCGTCAAGTACTGGGAGGACGAGCAGCCCTGGCTGGCCGACTACGTCGACACCGACGACCCGGCCAAGTGCGCCGCCGTCCGCGCCGAGCTCGACGAGGGCGAGGACGACGCGACCGGCAACTACAACGCCTACTGGGCCGAGTCCAACTACCGGAAGGGCACGGTGGGCGAGGTCGGCAACGTGCGGGCCAGCGTGTTCGCCTACCACGGCGTCAACGACCTGAACGTCAAGACCAACCACTTCGCCCAGTGGTGGGCGGGCCTGGCCAAGCGCGGCGTGACCCGCAAGCTGTGGCTGTCGCAGCGCGGCCACGTCGACCCGTTCGACACGCGCCGCGAGGAGTGGATCGCCACGCTGCACAAGTGGTTCGACCACGAGCTGCACAAGATCAACAACGACGTGCTGCGGCAGCCGCGCGTCGACATCGAGATCGCTCCGGACCGGTGGATCACCCAGGCGGACTGGCCGACCCCGTCCGCCCGCACGCTGCGGCTGCGTCCCGGCGCCGACGGCACCCTGGGCCTCAAGCCCGCCGCGCGCGGCGCCACCGGCACGTACACCGACGCGCCCGGCCCGCGGGGCGCCGGGTACACCGAGGGCGACCTGGTCTCCGACCCGACGGCGGCCAAGCCGTACCGGCTGTCGTTCGTGTCGGCGCCGCTGCCGCGCGACGTGCGCCTGTCCGGCACGCCCACCGCGGACCTCAAGGTGAAGCTGGACAAGCCGACCGCCAACCTCACCGCGCTGCTGGTGGACTACGGCACCGACACCCGCGTCGACTACCTCGGCTCGGGCGAGGGCATCGAGACGCTGACCACCGAGAGCTGCCACGGTGAGAGCACCGCCGACGACGACGCCTGCTACCGGCAGACCCGCACCAAGACGGTCACCTCGGACGTCAACGTCGTCGCGCGCGGCTGGCTGGACGCCCAGAACCGCGCCTCGCTCAGCCACCCGACCCCGCTGACCCCCGGCAAGTACTACCGCGTGCGCTGGCAGACGCTCGCGCAGGAGTACGTGTTCAAGAAGGGGCACCGGCTGGCGCTGATCATCGCCGGCACCGACGCCGACTACAACACCGAGACGCCCACCGGCGCCCAGGTGACGGTCGACCTGGCGGGCAGCTCGGTCGCCGTCCCCGTCGTCCTCGGCGAGGAGTCCGTGTCCACGCTGGTCGCGCCGGAGCAGGGCGCCTGGCGCGGTCCGTCCCACGTGGTGCTGCCCAAGCAGCCCAAGCGGTTCTCCTGACCGCCTGACGCCGGCTCCCGGCGCGCCGCCCTCCCGGGGCGCGCCGGGAGCCCGGCGTTCGCGGGGCGGTCCGCCGCGCCGGCGTCCGGCCGGCGCCGGAGCCCTCAGAACTCGAACAGGCCCGCCTTCTCGCGCGTGTAGGCGAGCAGGGAGTCGTTGCCGTACCCGCTGTCCTTGGTGCCTTCCAGGGGGAACAGCACCTTTCGGAACGTGTTGATCCAGACGGTGCCGGCCTCCAGGGCGCGGAACATGCGGTGCGCGGTACCCAGGTCGCGCGTCCACACGCCCGCGGCCAGCCCGTAGGAGGAGTCGTTGGCGATCGCGACGGCCTCCTCCTCGGTGTCGAACGGGATGGCCACGGCGACCGGGCCGAAGATCTCCTCCTGGCAGATGCGCAGCCCGTTGTCGGTCGTGGCGAACAGCGTCGGCTCCACCCAGTAGCCCCCGGCCAGGCGCTCCTCGACCAGCTCGGCGCCGGACCGTCCGCCGAACACCAGCTCGGCGCCCTCCTTCACGCCGATCTCCAGGTAGGACGTCACGCGCTCGTACTGCTCGCGGGAGACGATCGGGCCCATCGTGGTGTCGGGGGACATCGGGTCGCCGAGGCGGATGCCCGCGGCGATGGCCCGCATCCGCTCGATCATCTCCTCGTACACGGGCCGCTGGATCAGCACCCGGGAGCCGCCGTAGCAGATCTGCCCGGCGTTCGGGGTGAAGATCGCCTGCGTGGTGACGCCCGGCGCGGCCCGGTCCAGGTCGGCGTCGGCGAAGACGATGTTGGGGGACTTGCCGCCCAGCTCCAGGGCCAGCGGCTTGAGCGCGTCCGCCGACGCCCGAGTGATGATCTTCGCGGTGTCCACCGAGCCGGTCAGGCTGACCTTGTCGACGCCCCGGCTGCGCACCAGCGGGTCGCCGACCTCCTCGCCCAGCCCCGAGACGATGTTGAGCACGCCGGGCGGCAGCACCTCGCGCAGCAGCTCGCCGACGCGCAGGGACGAGACGGCCGCCTGTTCGGCGGGCTTGATGATGACGGTGTTGCCCGCGGCCAGCGCCCACGCCGCCTTGGCCGACAGCGTGGAGATGGGGGAGTTCCACGGGATGATGCCCACCGTCACCCCGTACGGCTCGCGGCGCGTCACCCCCTGCACGCCGGGTCCGAAGTCGACGCCGCGCCCCTCGGCCGCGCGGACGCATTCCGCGGCGGCGGCGTTCCACAGGTGGGTCATCCCGGGCAGGTCGCGTCCGGCGGTCTCGCTGATGACGCGGCCGTTGTCGCGGGTCTCCAGCTCGGCCAGCTCCCGGGCGTGCCGGGCGAACACCTCGGCGACCTTGCGCAGGTAGGAGGCGC
>NZ_BCQU01000166.1:0-5512 GCF_001552235.1 Actinomadura rubrobrunea NBRC 15275
GGTCGGCCCCGCACACGCGGGGATGGTCCCCCCGCCCGCGACCGCCTGTACGTCAGCATCGCGTCGGCCCCGCACACGCGGGGATGGTCCCGGTCCGGAGAGTACCCCTAGATGGAACCCGGCGTCGGCCCCGCACACGCGGGGATGGTCCGCCGACGGGGTCGCTGTGGGTCAACCTCGGCGAGTCGGCCCCGCACACGCGGGGATGGTCCTACCGGGTCGTCGACGACAGCCCGGACCCGGCAGTCGGCCCCGCACACGCGGGGATGGTCCCCTTCCGGCGCTTACCGTCCTTCTGGTTCTCGGGTCGGCCCCGCACACGCGGGGATGGTCCGCGGCGTATCGAGGACGCGGTGGGGTGGGCGCGGTCGGCCCCGCACACGCGGGGATGGTCTGTGAGGCAGCACTGACCCGCAGGCCGACCGACAGAGCCCCGCACACGCGGGGATGGTCCCCGGGGCTCCTGGTCCGGCGAGATCTTCGGCCAGTCGGCCCTGCGCAGGCGGGGATGGTCGCACGTTCGGCAGTTGCCAGAGGGCCTGCCGAGTCGGCTACCGCGCTTGGAGCGGGTGGTCAGCCCCTGACCAGGACGGCCAGGAGCTCTACGTGGTGGGTCATGGGGAAGGCGTCGAAGGCGCGGAGGGTTTCGAGGGTCCAGCCGCGGTCGCCGAAGTAGGACAGGTCGCGGGCCAGGGTCGCCGGGTCGCACGAGACGTAGGCGATCCGGCGGCCGGCCAGGCGGGCGACGTGGTTCACCACCTCGCGGCCGGCCCCGGCGCGCGGCGGGTCCAGGACGATCACGTCGGCGCCCCGCACGCGGGAGCCGCCGCGGTGGTCGGCGCGCTTGGGCTGGGCGCGGTCCGAGAGGTTTTCGGCGCGGCCGAACTCCAGCTCGGCGATCACCTCGTCGACTCGGCCGCGTTCGACCGCGACCTGGGGCATGTCGCGCAGGTTGAACTTGGCGTCGCGGACGGCCTGGGGGTCCGATTCGACGGCCACCACCAGCCCGTCCGGGCCGACGCGCTCGCCCAGCGCGGCGGCGAACAGTCCGGCGCCGCAGTACAGGTCGAGGGCGATCTCGCCGGGCCGGGGCTGCAGGGCGTCGATCACCGCGTCGGTGAGGACCTGCGCCGCGCCGGGGTGCACCTGCCAGAAGCCGCTGCCGCTGACCTGGAACAGGCGCTGGGAGACCTCCTCGCGCACGTACGGCAGCGGAGCCCCGGGGGCGGGACGGCCGCGGATCAGCCGGACGGGTACGTCCAGGCGGGGCACCCGGGCCTTGGCGCCGCGGACGACCACCACCCGGTCGCCGGTCGCGGCGGACACGATGCCCTCGACGGACGTGGCGCCGCGCCAGCGCTTGCGCTCGATGCCCATCGCCGTCACGCCCGGATGCGCGATCAGGCACTCGTCGATCGGCTCGACGTCGTGCGAGCGGTGCCGGTGCAGGCCGACGGCGCCGTCCCGGCGCACCGCGAACTGCACGCGCGTGCGCCATCCCAGGCCGTCCGGCGCGTGCGGCAGCTCCTCGACGACCACCGTGCGCTCGATGCCCGCGAGCCGCCGCAGCTGCTCCTCCACGACGGCGGCCTTGAGGCGGCGCTGCGCGGGAAGAGACGCGTGCTGCCAGTCGCAGCCGCCGCAGCGCCCCGGACCGGCGAACGGGCACGGCGGCTGCACCCGGTCGGGGGATGCGTCCAGGACGTCCACCGCGTCGGCGCGCAGGAACCGCTTGGTGCGCTCGGTCACCCGCGCCCGCACGCGCTCGCCCGGCAGGGCGTGCCGGACGAACACCACCCGCCCCTCGTGGCGGGCCACGCAGACGCCGCCGTTGCCGACGTCGCCGACGCGCAGTTCGAGGAGATCCCCCACCTCCGGGTCCACGCCCGGGTCCGCCCCCAGATCAGTCACGCTTGGACACGATACCGCCGGCCGCGCGTGGTCCGTCCCGCTCCGGGGACACGTGGTACGGCCGCCGCACCGATCCCGGTCCGGGCGGCTCCGGACGGCCCTTGAGCCGGTCGGACGACGCCAGCTGCCACGGCACGCTGGTCACCATCACCCCGGGCTGGAACAGCAGCCGCCCCTTGAGCCGCAGGGCGCTCTGGTTGTGCAGCAGGTGCTCCCACCAGTGGCCGACGACGTACTCGGGCAGGAACACCGTCACCACGTCGCGGGGGCTCTTGCGGCGCACGCTCTTGACGTACTCCAGCACCGGCCGGGTGATCTCCCGGTACGGCGAGTCGAGGATCTTCAGCGGGACGGGCAGGTCGAAGGCGTCCCATTCGCTGCGGAGCCGCTGCGACTCCTCGGCGTCCACGGCGACGGTGACCGCCTCCAGGGTCGAGGGCCGGGTCGCCCGCGCGTACGCCAGCGCCCGCAGCGTGGGCTTGTGCAGCTTGGACACCAGGACGATCGCGTGGTTGCGGGCGGGCAGCGCCACGTCCTCGCCGGTCGGGGCGAGCTCCTCGCGCACCCGGTCGTAGTGCCGCCGGATGCCCTTCATCGTGAGGAACAGCACCGGCATGGCGATGCACACGATCCACGCGCCGTGGGTGAACTTGGTGAGCAGCACGATGACCAGCACGAGCCCGGTGGTGGTGCCGCCGATCGCGTTGATGGCCCGGGAGCGCTTCATGCGCCGGCGCGCGACCAGGTCGGTCTCGGTGGCCAGGTGCCGGTTCCAGTGCCGCACCATGCCGATCTGGCTGAGCGTGAACGACACGAACACGCCGACGATGTAGAGCTGGATCAGCTTGGTGACCTCGGCCTGGAAGGCGTACACCAGCAGCCCGGCCATGGTCGCCAGGATGATGATCCCGTTGCTGAAGGCCAGCCGGTCGCCGCGGGTGTGCAGCTGGCGCGGCAGGTAGCCGTCGCGGGCGAGGATGGACCCGAGGACGGGGAAGCCGTTGTAGGCGGTGTTGGCCGCGAGGAACAGGATCAGCGCGGTGACCACCGCGATGTAGAAGAACGGCGCCGAGCCCTCGCCGAACACGGCGGCGGCGACCTGGGTGAGGATCGGCATCTGCAGGTAGTCGGAGCCGACGGGGCGGCCGTCGCGCAGCAGGTCGGCCGCGGGGTGCTCGGCCACCCGCACGTGCGACTCCAGCGCCAGCACGATCACGCCGCAGAACATGGTGACCGCGATCGCGCCCATCATCAGCAGCGTGGTCGCGGCGTTGCGGCTCTTGGGCTTGCGGAACGCGGGCACCCCGTTGCTGATCGCCTCCACGCCGGTCAGCGCGGCGCAGCCGGAGGAGAACGCCCGCAGCAGCAGGAACAGCAGCGCGAACCCCGCCAGGTGGCTCTGCTCGGCCCGCACCTGCAGGTCGGCCGTCGGGGCGCGCAGGTGGTCGCCGACGACGCCCAGCCGGAACAGCCCGTAGGCCACCATGACGAGCACGCCGAAGACGAACGCGTAGGTGGGGATGGCGAAGAACGTTCCAGACTCGCGGACGCCGCGCAGGTTCATCACGGTCAGCAGCGCGATGATGGCCAGCGCGGTGATCACCGGGTTCTCCCCGATGAGGGGAATGGCCGAGCCGATGTTGTCCACGCCCGACGACACCGACACCGCGACGGTCAGCACGTAGTCGACCAGCAGCGCGCTCGCCACGGTCAGCCCGGCGTTGGGCCCCAGGTTCACGGTGGCGACCTCGTAGTCGCCGCCGCCGCTGGGGTAGGCGTGCACGTTCTGCCGGTACGAGGCGACGACGACCGCCATGAGCATCACGATCGCCAGGGCGATCCACAGGCCGTACCGGTAGAAGCCGACGCCCGCGACCGCGAGCATCATCAGCAGTTCCTGCGGCGCGTACGCGACCGAGGACAGCGGGTCGCTGGCGAAGATGGGCAGCGCGATGCGCTTGGGCAGCAGCTGCTCGTGCAGCTGCGTGCTGCGCAGGGCCCGGCCGACGACGAGCCGCTTGACAAGGTCCGATGCCTTGGACACGCATTGGACTCTAGCCCTCGCCGCGATCCGGTTCGCACTGCCCCGTCCCCAGCGTTCCACTGGCTGGAGGTCCGCCCGGTTGGGTAGTACTTGCCTGGGCGGATGTGTAGGTTTGCAGCCCGGCATGGATCGTCCGAGCGGGACCGATCCTGGGGGTAACCGGAGAAGGAACGGCCGTGCATATCGTGATCATGGGCTGCGGGCGCGTGGGGTCGACACTCGCCCACATCCTTGAGGACAAGGGCCACTCGGTGGCCATCATCGACCAGAACCCCGAGGCGTTCCGCCGGTTGCGCAGCGGATTCAAGGGGCGGCGCATCACCGGGTTCGGCTTCGACCGGGACGTGATCGCCGAGGCGGGCATCGAGCGGGCCTCGGCGTTCGTCGCGGTCAGCAGCGGCGACAACTCCAACATCATCTCCGCGCGGGTGGCCCGGGAGACGTTCGGCGTCGACAACGTGGTGGCGCGCATCTACGACCCGCGCCGCGCCGAGGTCTACCAGCGTCTGGGCATCCCCACCGTCGCCACCGTGCGGTGGACGGCCGACCAGATCCTGCGCCGCCTGCTGCCGGAGGGCGCCGAGCCGCTGTGGCGGGACCCGACGGGCGAGGTCGTGCTGGCCGAGCTGGACCTCGGCCCCGCCTGGGTGGGCGACAAGGTGGCCGCGCTGGAGGAGGCCGCCCGCACCCGGGTGGCGTTCCTGTCGAGGATGGGCGAGGCGCTGGTCCCCGACGCCGACACCGTGATCCAGGACGGCGACATCGTGCACATCATCGCCCGCGCCGACGACCTGGAGCGGATCAACGCCGCGGTGGCCACGCGCAGCGAGGAGGACGTGTAGATGCGGGTCGCGATCGCCGGAGCGGGGGCGGTGGGCCGGTCCATCGCCCAGGAGCTGCTGGAGAACGGCCACGAGGTGCTGCTGATCGACAAGAACCCCCGCGCGATCAAGGTGGAGACGGTGCCGCGGGCCGAGTGGCTGCTGGCGGACGCCTGCGAGATCTCCTCCCTGGACGACGCGGCGCTGGAGCGCTGCCAGGTGGTCGTCGCCGCGTCCGGGGACGACAAGGTCAACCTGGTGGTGTCGCTGCTGGCCAAGACCGAGTACGGGGTGCCGCGGGTCGTGGCGCGCATCAACCACCCCAAGAACGAGTGGCTGTTCAACGAGTCGTGGGGCGTGGACGTGGCGGTGTCCACTCCCCGGCTGCTGTCGGCGCTGGTCGAGGAGGCGGTCAGCGTCGGCGACCTGGTCCGGCTGATGACGTTCCGGCAGGGCGAGGCCAACCTGGTCGAGCTGACGCTGCCCGAGGACGCCCCGCTGGGCGGGCAGCGCGTCGGTTCGGTGTCGTGGCCGCGCGACACGGCGCTGGTGGCGATCCTGCGGGAGGGGCGGGTGCTGGTGCCGAGCAGCGACGACACCCTCGAACCGGGCGACGAGCTGATGTTCGTGGCCAGCCAGGACGTCGAGGACGAGCTCGCCGAGCTCCTCGGCTCCCACTGACGGGCCCGGCCGCGGCGGGCGTCGGCGCCCGCCGCCCCGCCCCGCCGGGCGCCGC
>NZ_BCQU01000167.1:0-5467 GCF_001552235.1 Actinomadura rubrobrunea NBRC 15275
CCCGCCGCGCCGCGTCCGGCCGGCCCGCCCCGCGCGGCCGGCCCCGCGGCGCCGGAGCGCTGCTCGTCCTGATGCTGGTCGGGGTGCTGCTGGCCGCGGCGGGCGCGCAGGCGCGGCGCAGCGAGCCGGTCGCGGCCGAGCAGCGGGCCAGGCTCCTCGCGCAGATCCGCGCGCGCGCCGACGACAACGACGCCCTGCAGCGGCGCCTGGAGCGGGTGCGGGCCGAGACCGAACGCGCCCGCGCCATGGCGCTGGCGCGCAGCGCCGAAGGCCGCCGGGTCCGCGGCGAGCTGTCGGCCGCGGCGGCCGCCGCGGCGGCCACCCCCATGTCCGGGGACGGCCTGGTCGTCACCGTCGACGACGCCGACCCTCCCGAGCAGGGCGGCGGGGCCGGCGACGGCGGCCGGGTCTATGATCAGGATCTTCAGGTGCTGGTGAACGGGCTGTGGGCGGCCGGGGCGGTCGCGATCGCCGTCAACGGCCAGCGGCTCACCCCCACCACCGCGATCCGCTCGGCGGGGGAGGCCGTCCTGGTGGACTACCGTCCGCTCAGCGGCCCCTACGAGGTGACCGCGGTCGGCGACCCCGCCCGCATGCTCGACGCCTTCGGCGGCTCGGCCGCCGACCGCCGAATGCGCGTCCTGGAGGAGCGCTACGGCATCCGGTACGAGATCCGCCGCGTCGAGGGGGTGCGGCTGCCCGCCGCGGGCGTCCTGCGGCTGCGGCACGCCCGCGCCGCGGCCCCGTGACGGCCGCCGGGGGCGTGAGGGGAGGACCGTGCGAGAGGAGACCCGCTCGTGATCGCGCTCATCGGCCTGGCGGCGGGCGTGGCGCTGGGCCTGCTGCTGGAGCCCGACGTGCCGCTGTGGCTGCAGCCCTACCTGCCCATCGCGATCGTCGCGGCGCTGGACGCCCTGTTCGGCGGGCTGCGGGCCCGGCTGGAGGGGATCTTCGATGAGAAGGTGTTCGTGGTCTCGTTCGTCGGCAACACCGTGATCGCCGCGCTGATCGTCTTCCTGGGCGACCAGCTCGGGGTCGGCTCGCAGCTGTCCACCGGGGTGGTGGTCGTGCTCGGCATCCGCATCTTCTCCAACGCCGCGGCCATCCGCCGCAAGCTGTTCGGCGCATGAGCGGCGGATCGGAGGACCGCGCCCGCGGGGTGCGGGGCGTGCTGGAGCTGCTGCGGCCGCGCTCCACCCGCGGGCAGCTGCTCGGCGGGCTGCTGTGCCTGCTGCTCGGCTTCGCCGTCGTCGCGCAGGTGCGCTCCACCCAGAAGGACGGCGAGTTCGCCACGGCCCGCCAGGACGAGCTGGTGGGCATCCTGTCGGATCTGTCACAGCGGTCCGAGCGGCTGCGCGCCGACATCCGCGAGCTGGAGGAGACCAAGGCCGGGCTGGAACGCGACGCGCA
This sequence comes from Actinomadura rubrobrunea NBRC 15275, assembly GCF_001552235.1. Lineage (NCBI taxonomy): Bacteria > Bacillati > Actinomycetota > Actinomycetes > Streptosporangiales > Thermomonosporaceae > Actinomadura > Actinomadura viridilutea. The sequence goes on from NZ_BCQU01000167.1 coordinate 1,411, forward strand.
GGGCGACGCCGCCCTGCGCGAGGCCCGCGAACGCGCGCGCACCTACGGGCTGCTGGCGGGCACCCTGCCCGCCGAAGGGCCGGGCATCGAGCTGGTGATCCACGACCCGCGCGGCGCGGTGCGCGCCGTGAACCTGCTGGACGCCCTGCAGGAGCTGCGCGACGCCGGAGCCGAGGTCGTGCAGGTCGGCGACGTGCGGACCGGCGCCGACACCTACTTCCTGGACGCGCCCGACGGCGGCGTGATCGTCGACGGGCGGCGGCTGCGGCCGCCGTACCGCTTCCTGGCCATCGGCGACGCCCACACCATGACCACCGCCCTCAACATCCCCGGGGGCGTGGTGCGGACCCTGCGCGGCGTCGGCGCCGACGTCACGATCAACTCCCGCGCACGGTTGGCGGTCAGCGCGATACGGTCTGGTTAGGGGATCCCGCAACGGTGATCGGTTCGCGTCCCGCGCGGCGGCGTAGACCTGCGATCATTGTGAAAGGTAGCTTGGGGGGCAGCCGGCTCGCCGTTCCGGATGACCCCTCGGGCCCACCCGCGTACGTCGCGGCGACCGTCGTCAGCGGACGGCGGGCTGGACCGTGGCCGGGCGGGTCCCCGGCGTGGGGTTGGTAGTAGGGATGCGCGTGGCGCAGGCGGCACCCGCGGCAGCGGGCCGCGTGCGGCACGCCGAAGGTAGGAGGCCGAGCCGATCGATGCCGAGCGTCTACTGCACGCAGTGCGGTCACGCCAACCCGGATGATGCCCGCTTCTGCTCGAATTGCGGCACCCCGCTGACCCGGGGCGAGGGCTCGCCCCTGCCTCCGCGCGAGTCGCCGGGCGAGTCCACCTCCACGATCTCGATCGCGGGGATCGAGGCGCTCGCCGACGACGCCGACCAGGGGGCCGAGCCGTCCGGCGCCGACCAGGTCGCGGTCGACGCGCTGCCCCCGGGCACCGCGCTGCTGGTGGTCAAGCGCGGCCCCAACGCGGGCAGCCGCTTCCTGCTGGACAAGGACCGCACCTCCGCGGGGCGGCACCCCGACAGCGACATCTTCCTCGACGACGTCACCGTCTCGCGGCGGCACGCCGAGTTCTCCCGCGAGGGCGGGGCGTTCTGGGTGCGCGACGTGGGCAGCCTCAACGGCACCTACGTCAACCGGCAGCGGATCGACCAGGCGGGCCTGTCGGGCGGCGACGAGGTCCAGATCGGCAAGTTCCGGCTGGTCTTCCTGACCAACCCGCAGCACGGCTGACCCGGCTGCGGCCGGGCGCGCGGGCGACACCATGACGGCGACCACAGCGGCGAGCACACCGGCGCGCACAGCGCCGGCCACGACGGCGGCGACCATGACGGCGAGGGGGCACGGCACGGGCACACGGCCGGGAGGAGGGGCAGCATGACCGCGCAACCCGCCCGGGCCCTGATGACGATCGGGGACGTCCTGGCACTGCTGCGGCCGGAGTTCCCGGACGTCACCATCTCCAAGATCCGTTTCCTGGAGTCGGAGGGCCTGATCGAACCGGCCCGCAGCCCGGCCGGCTACCGCAAGTTCAGCCCCGCCGACGTGGACCGGCTCCGGTTCATCCTGACCGCCCAGCGCGACCACTACCTGCCGCTGCGGGTGATCCGCCAGCACCTGGAGGCCATGGACCGCGGCGAGCCGGCCCCGCCGCTCGGGTCCCGCCGCCTCGACGGCGCCGCGCGCCGTCCCCGCACCCTGGTCGCCGCCGACGCCACCGCGCCCGGGCCGCCGGTGCGGCTGACCCGCCGCCAGCTGCTCGACGGCGCGGGCATCGACGAGGGCCTGCTGGCCGAGCTGGAGGAGTACGGGCTGATCCGCCGGTCCGGCGCGTACTACGAGGGCGAGGCGCTGACGGTGGCGCGCACGGCGGCCGCTCTCGGCCGTTTCGGCGTGCAGGTGCGGCACCTGCGCGCGGTCAAGGCCGCCGCCGACCGGCAGGTCGGGCTGATCGAGCAGGTGATCGCCCCGCAGCTGCGCCGCCGCAGCCCGGGCGCCCACGAGCAGGCCGCCGAGGCCGCGCGGGAGATCGCCGAGCTGTGGGTGCGGCTGCACGAGGCGCTGCTGTCCGCGGGCCTGCGCGAAACCCTTGACCCTTGATCATGGTCCGGACGGAGGTTATTGCCGCGCGGTCGGCGGGCGCCACCGTCCGATGCGGGGTGTACGTTGGGCCTAAGGGTTCGGTCAGACATCGATCCGGGCACGTGGTGATCGGAACAGCGAGGACCAGCAGGGAGCCGCAGTGAAGCAGATGGAGGTCGTCGGCGTCCGGGTCGAGATGCCCTCCAATCAGCCGATCGTCCTGTTGAAGGAGACCGACGGCGACCGGTACCTGCCCATCTGGATCGGGGCTGTCGAGGCGACCGCGATCGCCTTCGCCCAGCAGGGGGTGCTGCCGGCCCGTCCGCTGACCCACGACCTTTTCCGCGACGTGCTGGACGCCCTGAGCGTCCAGCTGCGCACCGTGAACATCACCGCTCTGCGCGAGGGGATCTTCTTCGCCGACCTGGTGTTCTCCAACGGCGTGGAGGTGAGCGCCCGCCCGTCCGACTCGATCGCGTTGGCGCTGCGCACGGGCGCGACCATCTTCGCCAGCGAGGACGTCCTGGAGGAGGCCGGCGTCGCCATCCCCGACGAGCAGGAGGACGAGGTCGAGAAGTTCCGGGAGTTCCTCGACACCATCACTCCCGAGGACTTCGGCCGCGCCGGCTGACGGGCCGGGAGCGGGGCGCCGGGGCGCCTGACCCCCGCCGACGCGCCGTCGTCCGGCGGGCGGCCCCGCGGGCTCCGATCCGCGGCGCGGTCCGCCGCCCGTGAGCCGGACCGGCGGCTCCGCTTCGGGCCGCCCGCCGGGACGTTCGACGCATCCGTACGGCCGCAACGCATGGCCGCAATCCGTCGTGACGCCGATGCACGCGCGAGGGCTGCGGAGCTGCGCGCATCAGATGAAGCTGAGCCCGTCCTCACATGAGCGCAGGGGTGCGGCAAAAGAGTGGCCAGTACCGGTTAGGCGGCGCCGCTGCCAGGGCATGGGGCTGTGAGGACCCTCGGACGCCGGAAGACCGGAGAGTTCGGGTTGTGAAGTGCGGCACAGGGCCGCGGTCGCCCCGCCGCCGGGGCGCCGCCCGCGACACGCCGTGAGCGCTGTGCAAGGGCATGCTCTGAACTGTGTGAACTTGCGGCTCGGACGCCCGGTTGTTCGGCGCCGGAGGTCCCGGGGTAGGAGAGAATGAGTGCGAAGGTGTGCAGTTTGCCCACGTGAATGCGGTTCATCCGGGCATGCGACGCGCCGACGACGAACGTTGACCACACTCTGACCGGCACCTACCGTGCTGGTGGAACACTCGTGGCGCCATTCGTCAAACCCCCTTGACGGAACGCCACGGGCTGATAGAAGCCGGAGGTCCGCGTGGCGGTGAGCAGCGGCGAGGGCAAGGCGACCCCCGACAGGCGATTGGCGTCCCAGCGTGCCGGAGAGCAGGGACTGCTGTTCGACACCCAGGTGTCGGCGCCGCCCGAGGACGTCGGCTACCGCGGCCCCACGGCGTGCGCCGCCGCGGGCATCACCTACCGCCAGCTCGACTACTGGGCGCGCACCGGCCTGGTGGAGCCGAGCGTGCGGGCCGCGCACGGGTCGGGCAGCCAGCGCCTGTACAGCTTCCGCGACATCCTCGTGCTCAAGGTCGTCAAGCGGCTGCTGGACACCGGGGTGTCGCTGCAGCAGATCCGCACCGCCGTGGCGCATCTGCGCGACCGCGGCGTGCAGGACCTGGCGCAGATCACCCTGATGAGCGACGGGGTGAGCGTCTACGAGTGCACCTCCGCCGACGAGGTGGTCGACCTGCTGCAGGGCGGACAGGGGGTGTTCGGGATCGCGCTGGGCCGGGTGTGGCAGGAGGTCGAGGGCAGCCTCGCCGAGCTGCCCGGCGAGAGAGCCACCGCCGAGGGGCCCGTCGTGCATCCCCACGACGAGCTGGCGCACCGCCGGCGCGCCCGCCGAACGGGATGACCGGAGGGCCCGCTCGGCCGTCCGGCGCGGACGGCGGCGG
>NZ_BCQU01000168.1:0-5181 GCF_001552235.1 Actinomadura rubrobrunea NBRC 15275
ACCGCCATTCCGCCCAGCGGAAAAACCCGGGCGGCGCCCTCGCGGATCAGGCGCGGGCGGCGGCGCTGGGCGGGCGGCGGAGCGCGTGCGGCGCGCCCAGCGCGCGGGAGATGCCGCGGGCGCAGGCGCGCACGGCCGGGATGAGGGCGCGCGCGTCGGACGTCTCGGACGGCACCACGATGGACACCGCCGCCACGACGGTGTCGTCCGGGCCGTAGACGGGAGCGGCGACCGACAGCGCGATCAGCTCGACCTGCCCGTCGCTGATCGCCACGCCGGTGCGGCGCACCTCGGCCAGCACCCGGCGCAGCTCGGCGCCCGAGCAGATCGTCTTGGGCGTGAACCGCCGCAGCGGCCCGGCGATCGCGCGTTCCTGCAGGGCGGGGTCGGCGTGCGCGAGCAGCGCCAGGCCCACTCCGGTGGCGTGCGCGGGCCAGCGGCCGCCGACGCGGGTGAACACGTGCACCGCGTTGCGGGAGGAGATGCGCTCGATGTAGACGACCTCCAGCCCGTCCAGCACGGCCAGCTGCACGTTCTCGTGCGTCGCCTCGTACAGGTCCTCCAGGAACGGCATCGCCGCCTCGCGCAGCGCCTGCCCGCGCGGCGCCAGGGCCGCCACCTCCCACAGGCGCAGGCCGATGCGGTACAGGCCGTGCTCGTCGCGTTCCAGGGCGCCCCACCGGGTCAGCTCGCCGACCAGCCGGTGCGCGGTGGCGGGCGGCAGGCCGGCGCGGCGGCTGATGTCCGACAGCGACAGCGCCGGCCGCTGCGGGGAGAAGGCGTCCAGGATGCCCAGAACGCGCCGGGCGACCGACGGGCGCCCGGCGACGGCGTCGGGCGGCGTGCGCGGCGGGGGCGCGGAACCGGTGAGCGCGGCGGCGGGACCGGTGGCGTTCATGGGCGGCTCCTGGGGCGGGTCACGTCTCCGTCGGGGGAGTCTGCGCGTCGGGGCCCGACGCGGGCCGCGGTCCGGCCGCGCCGTGCGCGGCGCGCAGCCGGGCCTTGAGGATCTTGCCCGCGGCGTTGCGGGGGAGGGCGTCGGCGAACTCCACCGACTTGGGGATCTTGTACTTGGCCAGTCGGCCGGACAGCGACGCCAGCAGCCGCTCGGCGGTCAGCCCGGAGCCCGGACGGGGCACGACGACCGCGTGCCCGACCTCGCCCCACCTCGCGTCGGGCACGCCGATCACCGCGCACTCCAGCACGTCGGGGTCGGCCACGATGGCGTTCTCCACCTCCGCCGGGTAGATGTTCTCGCCGCCTGAGATGATCACGTCCTTGATCCGGTCGACGATGTAGGCGTAGCCGTCCTCGTCGACGCGGGCGGCGTCGCCGGTGTGGAACCAGCCGTCGGTGAACGCCCGGGCGGTCTCGTCCGGCAGGCCCCAGTAGCCGGGCATCACGTGCGGGCCCTTGACGACGATCTCGCCGGTCTCGCCGGGCGCCACCGGCCGCATGTCCGGGCCCACCACCTTGACGTCGCTGAAGAAGTGCGGCACCCCCGCCGACCCCGCCTTGGAGATCGCGTGGGCCGCGTCGAGGAACAGTACACCGGGCGACGCCTCGGTCATGCCGTATCCCTGCAGGAAGGTCAGCCCGCGCTCCTGATAGGTCGCGATCAGCGAGGTGGGCACGGGGGCGCCGCCGCAGGTCAGCAGCCGCAGCGACGACAGGTCCGCGGTCGGCCACCGGGGCGACCGGGCGATCTGCTCGAACATCGTGGGCACCCCGAACATGAACGTGATCCGGTGCCGTTCGATCAGGTCGAGCGCCCCCTCGGGGTCGAACCGCTCGACGAGCACGCAGCGGCCTCCCTTCAGCAGCACCGGCAGGGTCAGCATGTTCAGTCCGGCGGTGTGGAACAGCGGCGCCGTCACCAGCGCGGCCTCGTCGGCGACCAGGTCGTGGTCGATCAGCACGTTGACGGCGTTCCAGGTGATGTTGCCGTGGGTGAGCGCGGCGCCCTTGGGCCGGCCGGTGGTGCCGGACGTGTACATGATCATGCACGGGTCGTCCAGGCCGACGGGCTCGTCGATCGGGTCGGCGGCCGCGGCGGCCAGCAGCTCCTCGTACCCGTCCTCGTGCCCGCCGCCGGTCGCCTCCAGCGGGACGTACGCCCGCACTCCGGCGGTGTCGCGGATGCCGTCCACCAGCTCGGCGTGGCCGGGCGCGTACACCAGCACGCCCGCCCCCGAGTCGGCCAGCTGGTAGGCGATCTCGGGTCCGGCCAGGCGCGTGTTGAGCGGGACGAACACGCCGCCGAGCGCGCCGGTGGCGAACAGCGTCTCGAGGAAGGTCGGGTGGTTGGGGCCGAGGTAGGCGACGCGGTCGCCGCGCCGGACGCCCAGGGCGCGCAGGGCGTGCGCCAGCCGGGTGACCCGTTCGTGCAGTTCGCCGTACGTGCGGACCTGGTCCCGGTGGACCAGGGCGGTGCGGTGCGGGGTCTTGCGGGCGCGGCGGGCCGGCCAGGAACCGAGTCCTTCGTTGCGCATGATCGTCCCCCTAGGGGCGGAGCGAAGGCAGTGGCGACAGCCCGAACATAGGCGTAGCATTAACGGCCGTCAATAATGTGCCTAACTTCGGACGGGGCGGGGGGACCGGACCGGTGCGCAGGCGAACGTCCACGCCAGAGCGGGAGGCCGCGGGCGGCGCGGAGGCCGCCGCCCGGACCGACGCGGACGCGGCGCTCGGGCCGCCGCGGCTGCGGCCGCAGGCCCTCATGCTGACGTTCCTGGGCAACTACGTGCTTCGCCGCGACATCGCGGTGTTCTCCGGCAGCTTCATCGAGGTGTTCGATCGGCTCGGCGTGGGGGAGCAGGCGGTCCGCTCCACGCTCACCCGCATGGTCGCACGCGACCTGCTCGCCCGCCACAGGCGCGGCCGCCGCATGCACTTCGGTCTGACCGAGCGCTCGGCGCGGATCCTGGTCGACGGGGAGCGCCGCGTCTGGGAGCGCGGCGCGGTCAACACCGCCTGGGACGGGCGATGGACGGTGCTGGCGTTCTCCATGCCCGAGTCGTGGCAGCGGCAGCGCCACGACCTGCGCTCCCGCCTGATCTGGGCCGGCTTCGGACCGCTGGGCAACGGCATGTGGGTGACGCCGTCGCGGGTGGACGTCGCCCCGATCATCGAGGACCTGGGCCTGGACGGGCGGGTCAAGGTGTTCTGCGGCGCCGCCGAGGCGCCCACCGACGTGGCGCGCATGATCCGCGACGCCTTCGACCTGGACGGGCTGGCCGCCGGCTACCGCGCCTTCCTGGACCGCTGGGACCGCCGCGACCCGATGCCGCAGGCCCCCGACGACCTGGCCCGCTACCTGTGGATGCTCACCGAGTGGCTGCAGCTGGTCCGGGTCGACCCCTGGCTGCCCGTGGAGCACCTGCCGGCCGACTGGCCGGCGGTGCGCGCCCAGGCGGTGCTGCACGAGCTGCGCTCCCGCTACGAGTCGGCGGCGCGCCGCATCGCCGACCGGACGATCGAGTTCATCGAGGCGCCTCCCGTCGCGACCCCGGAATCCGCCCCGCGTCGCGCTTAGGCCGGGCCGCGCCTCGGCGGCTCGGCACGCTGCGCAGGACGACCAGGAACCTTCCCCTACGAGAAGCGCATGCACACCCCCGGCGTCTCCGCGCCGCGGCAGAGTCCGGGAAGAGCCCCTCCCACCGTTGTGGAACGCCGCGCTCCGCGTCGCTTATCACGTGGCGTTACGGGAATGCTCGACATCCCGGACGGTCGTCACGCACGGTGACGGCGGGTGGCCGCGGCGGGAGGAGGCGATCATGGGGGCACGACCGGGACGACCGCCGGCTCGGCTCCCGCGGCTCGCCCGCGAGATGGCCGCGGAGTTCGCCGGGACGATGATCCTCATCCTGTTCGGCGTGGGGGTGGTCGCGCAGGTCGTCGCGGGCGGCCTCGGCGACCACGACAGCATCGCCTGGGCCTGGGGCATCGGCGTCACGCTGGGCGTCTACGTGGCCGCGGCGCTCAGCGGCGGCCACATCAACCCGGCCGTGACCGTCGCGCTCGCGGTCTTCAAGGGGTTCCCCTGGCGCAAGGTCGCCCCGTACGTCGTCGCGCAGGTCGCCGGGGCGTTCGTCGCCGCGCTGCTGGTCCGCTGGAACTACACCGAGGCGCTCGCCAAGGTCGACCCCGAGCACACCATCAAGACCCAGGTCGTGTTCTCCACGCTGCCGGGCAACGGCGCCCTGCCGGTGGACATGTGGGGCGGCCTGCGCGACCAGATCATCGGCACCGCGATCCTGCTGTTCGTCGTGCTCGCCCTGATCGACGCGCGCAACCTGCCGCCGCTGGCCAACCTGGCCCCGGTGGTCATCGGCCTGCTCGTGGTCGGCATCGGCATGGCCTGGGGCACCAACGCCGGCTACGCCATCAACCCCGCCCGGGACTTCGGACCGCGCCTGGCCCAGTACCTCACCGGGTACGGCGGCGCCTGGCGCGACCAGAACGGCGACCTGTACTTCTGGGTGCCGATCGTCGGCCCGCTGGTGGGCGGCGTCATCGGGGCCGCCCTCTACATCCTGCTCATCGGCCGCAACCTGCCCGCGCCCGCCGACCTCGACGCCGCCGCGCGACAGCCCGACGAGGCTCCCCCCTGATCCCCGGCCCCTGATCACCGCATGCCCGCGCCGGTTCCGGCGGCGGATCGAGTGCGAGGAGCGGAGATCGTCCGCTCGCCAGAGTGAGGAGGATGAGATGGGCGACGTCGTGGGCGCTCTGGACCAGGGCACCACCAGCACCAGATTCATGATCTTCGATCACGGCGGCGACGAGATCGCCCGCCACCAGCTCGAGCACGAGCAGATCCTGCCGCGCGCCGGGTGGGTGGAGCACAACCCGACCGAGATCTGGGAGCGCACCCGCGCCGTCATCGAGACCGCCCTCACCAAGGCGAACCTGCAGTACAGCGACCTGGCCGCGCTCGGCATCACCAACCAGCGCGAGACCACCGTCGTGTGGAACCGGCGCACCGGACGGCCCTACTACAACGCGATCGTCTGGCAGGACACCCGCACCGACGCCATCGCCGCCGCGCTGGAGCGCGACGGACGCGGCGACGTGATCCGCCGCAAGGCGGGGCTGCCCCCGGCCACCTACTTCTCCGGCGGCAAGATCCAGTGGATTCTGGAGAACGTCGAGGGGGTGCGCGAGGCCGCCGAGGCCGGG
>NZ_BCQU01000169.1:0-5150 GCF_001552235.1 Actinomadura rubrobrunea NBRC 15275
TTCACCGACAGGGCCCGCAGCTCCTCGGCGGGGCGCCCCTCGGTCTCCGCGGCGCGCAGCGCGCTCTCGGCCTCGGCGGCGGCCGCCAACCGCTCCCGGTAGGTCGCGGCCAGCCGCTCGTCGGCGGCGTACCGCTCGGCGACGTCCTTGCTCACCCGGCGCCCCAAGGCCATGGCGGTCCCCTCCTTCGTCCGCGGCCGTGACCGGCCGGCGGCGCGCCTTCTCGACCAGGCAGCCGCCGCCTCCGCAGGACACCGCCGCGCTGTCACCGACCGCCTGACGATTGCCTCGTGTGCGAGGAACACGGGGCGGACACGCGTCCCCAGACAGGCATTCCCGCCTGCACATGGCACTGCCAGGCATGTCACCGACAGCCGAGCGACGGCCGCCCCGTGTCTGGGGTCACGGGGCGGCCGTCTGGACCGCGTCCCCCTCCTCTTCAGCACCGACCGCGTCTGGAGCAGCGACCTCGTCCGCTCCGCGGTTCGGTCGCGATCCCGGCGGGGGCGGATCAGGGGCGGTCACGACGGTCTACCGAGGGGTCCGCAGGCTCTCGGCGCCCTTGGCGAACATGGCGCGGAAGGTGATGGGGCCCACCTCGCCGTCGGCGTCGATCTCCTTGCGCTTCTGGAAGCTCTTGACCGCGGACTGCGTGAGCGGTCCGAAGATGCCGTCCACGTCGAGATCGGCGCCGAGCCGGTTCAGCGAGTACTGCACGCCCTTCACCAGCTGGGCACGCGAGTCCCCGAGCCGCGAGATGCCGAAGTCGTAGCGGAGGGTCACCCACGTCTCGGAGTTGACCTTGCCGGTGTTCACCAGTTCCCGGTCGGTCTGGTACTTGCGGACGGCATTGACCAGAGCGTCGTCGAACACGTCGGCGCCCGCGGCCTCGGGGTTGCAGGCGGTGCGGTAGAACTGCGCCAAGAAGCAGCGCACCGCCGCCACCCGGTAGTCCTGGTCGCCCTTTTCGAGCTTCACCCACGGCTGGGCCTCGATGGCGGCGACAATGCGCTTGCTGGTCTTCGCGCCATCGGCGTGGGCGGCCGTCAGCGATCCTGCGGCGACGAGCGCCGCAAGGGCGGTGGCCAGGCACGCCACCACTCGCACTACGGTCCTCATTCATCCTCCTTCGCGAGATCTGCGACCGTTGCAGGAGTTAGGACGCGCCATTGCGAAGAAGGGTTTTCAAGAATCTTCGAATAATCTCCCCAGAGAAAGATCGCGCACACCTCTCAATGCCCTGACGCTTGACCTTGACAAACGGTTTACCCGCGTCGCTGAATTATTGAAATGATCATTGGCCGATATCGGCCCCGTCGCCGAGAGAAGGGGCGTGCATCGATCAGGACGCGGCGTCGACCGCCGCGTCACCGGTCGCCGTCCGAGGCGAGACGCCCCCGGTACGGGCCATCGACCGCGGTCGACCGGGCCTGTCTGCCGCGCACGCCCGGACCGGCGACGACACCGCCCTGTCGCGCGCGTGTCGTGGGTCGGCGCACCGCCGGCGCAGGCGGGCGCCGCCGCGGGCAGCGGAGATGATCAAGACGTCGCGACGAAGTCTCACGACGGTGGTCGCGGCGGACGGCACGGCCGTGACCAGCTTGCCGCCGGCGTGCGGCGGCGGATCGCAAAGCACCAGGTCGTGGAGTGCGGCGGCTCCAGGGAGCAGCTCAGCACAGCCGGCCGAGGTCGGCTCCAGAGCGTCGACCAGACCCCACCGTCAAGACAGTGCGCGGACGGCGGTCAGGGCGTCAGCACGGGGTCTTGGGGGCGTAGTTCATGACGTGGTCGTGGAGCATGCGCGGCGCGTCGGGGTCCTGGCGGCGGAACGCCTCGATCAGCGCGGCGTGCTCGGCGGACTTGGAGTAGATCTCGGTGTTGTGCAGGCGCAGGGACAGCGTCGTCCACAGCTCGATGCCCAGCGACTCCCACACCGACATCAGCAGCCGGTTGCCCGACGACTCCACGACCACGCGGTGGAAGCCGATGCTCAGGCGGATCTGCGCGTCCAGGTCGCCGGACTCGGCGGCCTCGGCGAGGCTCTGGTTCTGCTCCTCCAGCACGTCCAGCCGCTCGGCCAGGCGCGGCAGGGCCAGCTCGACGGCGGTGCGCTCCAGCCCGGCCCGGACGGGGAAGATCTCCGCCATGTCGCGCTCGGTGAACGGGCGGACGCGCGCCCCGCGGTTGGGCAGCGACTCGATCAGCCGAAGCGCCTCCAGCTGCCGCAGCGCCTCCCGCACCGGCCCCTGGCTGACGCCGAGCTCGGTGGCGATCCGCCGCTCGACGATCCGCTCGCCGGGCTGCCAGCGGCCGGCGCTGATCCCTTCGACGATGAACTCGCGGATCTGTCCGGCCAGGCCCGTGCGGCGCAGCGCCGGGGCGGGAGTGGCGGTGGAGGTTGAGTTCACGCATGCAATGGTAGATGGGGCAATGGTCCAGACCTTTCGCCCGCCCTGGGGGTGACGCCTCGGCGGCGCGGGCCCGGGCCCGGAGGGCGGACGCCGCCCCGGGGCACAAGATCACGTCCTCGCTGGTCCGGGACGTTCCGGGGGTCCTCTTGCGGCGGATGTACCGGTATGATCGATCATTGATCAATGATGATCGGTGAAGCGCCGCGGCGACCCCGCGGCACGCTCCCCGACGGAGGTAGAACGCCGATGGCTGAGACCACCAAGGCCGCCCGCTCCCGACGGACGCGGGGTGCCGCGGGTCAGGGCAAGGGCGCATCCGGCGCCGCCGCGTCCAAGGCCACCGCTCAGGACGCGGGCCCGGAGACCGCGAACGCCACCAGCGCGGACGCGTCCGCGGACGCCGGCGGGGCCGGTCCGCGGGCCGACGCCGAGACGCTGATCTCCTACTACCGGCAGATGCTGCTGATCCGCCGGTTCGAGGAGCGCGCCGCCCGCGCCTACACCCAGGCCAAGATCGGCGGCTACTGCCACCTGAACCTGGGCGAGGAGGCCACCATCGTCGGGCTGATGGCGGCGCTGCGGCCCACCGACTACCTGTTCACCAACTACCGCGAGCACGGCTACGCCCTGGCCAAGGGCATCGACGCGCGGCGCGTCATGGCCGAGCTGTACGGGCGCACCACCGGCGTGTCCAAGGGGTGGGGCGGCTCGATGCACATGTTCGACGTCGAGACCCGGCTGCTCGGCGGGTACGGCATCGTCGGCGGGCAGCTCCCGCTGGCCACCGGCGCCGCGCTGGCGATCTCCTACAAGGGCGGCGACGACGTCGTCATGTGCCACATGGGCGACGGCACCGCCGCGATCGGGGCGTTCCACGAGTCGCTGAACATCGCCGCGCTGTGGGACCTCCCGGTGGTCTTCGTCGTGATCAACAACGGGCTGGGCATGGGCACGCCCGTGGAGCGGTCCGCGGCCGAGCCCGAGCTGTGGCGGCGCGGCGCGGCGTACCGCATGGCGTCCGCCCGCGTCGACGGCACCGACGTGCTGGCCGTCCGCGACGCCGCCCGGGTCGCCGTCGAGCGGGCCCGCGCGGAGAGCAAGCCGTACCTGCTGGAGACGACGAGCCCGCGGCTGCGCGGCCACTCGGTCGTCGACCCGGCCCGGTACCGCTCCGCCGAGGAGAAGGAGGCGCTGAAGGCCGCCGACCCCCTCGCCCGGATGGCGCTGGAGCTGGAGGAGGCGGGCGTCCTGGACGCCGAGGCGCGCGAGAAGCTGGACGCCGAGGTGACCGCCGAGGTCGAGGACGCCGCCGCGTTCGCCGACGACAGCCCGCACCCGGACGTGTCCACGCTGTTCGACTACACCTACGCCACCCCCGTCCCGGGCGAGCTGCGCCGCCTGCCCGCCGACCCCGTGTTCCGCTCCTGAGGAGACCCGACCGATGGCTACCGTCACCTACCGCCAGGCCCTCCGGGACACCCTGCGCGCGGAGATGCTCCGTGACGAGAACGTGTTCCTGATGGGCGAGGAGATCGGCGTCTTCGAGGGCTCCTACAAGATCACCGAGGGTCTGCTCAAGGAGTTCGGGGAGCGCCGGGTGCGCGACACCCCGATCGCCGAGGAGGGCTTCGTCGGCGCCGCGATCGGCGCGGCCATGCTGGGCCTGCGGCCGGTCGTGGAGATCATGACGATCAACTTCTCGCTGCTGGCGCTGGACCAGATCGTCAACCACGCCGCCAAGATCTACGGAATGTTCGGCGGGCAGTGCAGCGTGCCGATGGTCATCCGCACGCCCGGCGGCGGCGGCCAGCAGCTCGGCGCCACCCACTCGCAGAACGTGGAGCTGTACTACTCGTTCGTCCCGGGCCTGAAGGTGGTGGCGCCCAGCACGCCGCTGGAGGCGTCCGCCATGCTCAAGGCCGCGATCCGGGACGACGACCCGGTGCTGTTCCTGGAGAACCTGGCCCTGTACAACACCAAGGGCGAGGTGCCCGACGACATCACCGAGGTCGAGCCCGCCGTGATCGGCAAGGCCGCGGTGACCCGCCCGGGCACCGACATCACCATCGTGGGCTACTCGCGGATGGCGCACGTGGCGCTGGAGGTCGCGGAGAAGCTGGCCGAGGAGGGGATCTCCGCCGAGGTCGTCGACCTGCGCAGCCTGCGGCCGCTGGACCGCGAGACGATCGTGGAGTCGGTGCGCCGCACCGGCTGCGCGGTGATCGCCGAGGACGACTGGCTGACCTACGGCATCGGCGCCGAGATCGCCGCGACCATCCAGGAGGGCGCCTTCGACTGGCTGGACGCCCCGGTGCGCCGGGTGGCGATGGCCGAGGTGCCGCTCCCCTACGCCAAGCCGCTGGAGCTGGCCGCGCTGCCGTCGGCCGACTCCCTGCTCACCGCCGTCCGCGACACGCTGCGCGCGACCGGCCGCCTGTCCCTGGAGACCGCTCGATGACCGACATCCTCATGCCGCGCCTGTCCGACACCATGGAGGAGGGCGTGATCAGCTCCTGGCACAAGAAGCCGGGAGACGAGATCGCCGTCGGCGACGTCCTGTGCGACATCGAGACCGACAAGGCGATCATGGAGTACGAGGCCTACGAGGCCGGGGTGCTCGAGAAGATCCTGGTCGAGGAGGGCCAGACCGCCGCGATCGGCGCGCCGATCGCCGTGCTGGCCCCGGCGGGCGGCGCGTCCGGCGGCTCGGCCCCGGCGGCCGAGCCCGAGCCCGCCCCC
>NZ_BCQU01000170.1:0-5124 GCF_001552235.1 Actinomadura rubrobrunea NBRC 15275
CGGCGCCACCTCGCCCACGCCGGCTACCGGCCCAACGTCACCACCGGCGACGGCCTGCACGGGGACCCCGCCCACGCCCCCTACGACCGGGTCCTGGCGACCGTGGCACACGAACACGTGCCGTACGCGTGGGTGGAGCAGACCCGCCCGGGCGGGGTGATCCTGGCCGACGTCCGGCCCCGCGGCATGACCTGGGCCGGGGCGCTCGCCCGCCTCACCGTCACCGGGGACGGGACCGCCGCCGGGCCGCTGATCCCGGCCCCGTGGGGGTTCATGTCGACGCGCCGGGCCGTGGACCGGCCCGGCATCCCCGAGACCGCCCCCATCGACACGTCGGTCGTGCTCGCCCGCACCAGCCAGGTCGGCGACGCCGCACTGCGCACCCCCGGCCTGTCCTTCCTGGTCTGGCAGCGGTTGCCCGGCATCACCGCCTTCCCCGGTAAGGACAGGACCCGGATCGTCACCCCGGACGGCGCCTGGGCCACCGTCACTAGGACCGCCCCCGCCACGGTCGAGTACGGCGGCCCGACCGACCTCTGGCAGCAGGTTGAGGAAGCGCACGCCTGGTGGACCGCACACGGCCGCCCAGGCGTGGCCGCCTTCGACCTCACCGTCACCCCCGACGAACAGCGGATCCGCTACCGCCTGCCGGACGGGGAGCAGGTCGACCTTTGCGCATGACCGGCTCAACGCTCGAAAGGAAGAAGAAAGTGACCCCCGAACAGGAACAGGCGATCGCGGAACTGAAAGAAATGTTCCCGGACGGGTCGTTCATCGTCTCGAATCGCGGCCGCTATTGGGGCTTTCTTCCCCCGCCAGGGGCCAACCCGCTCCGCATCGACGCCGACGCCGACACCCCCGAAGAGCTGAGTGAAAAACTGCGCGCCGCACTGCGTCAGGTCAGCTGAAAGCATGCTGAGAACGCGGCGGCGCCCCAGGTGAGATCAGTAGGCTCGGCCCGCACATCTCGTAGGCAACCAGCCACACCGCACCCCCAATCGGGGTGAGCGACGGAGAAGACATGACGAACAGGATTCGGTGCATGCCGAAGCGAGCGGCCGGCACCACGTCGGTGACGATCGCCAGCGAGCAGATCCACATGACCACCACCGCCCGCAAGGACGGCAGCCTCGGCGAAGTGATCATCCAGTGGGGCACGTACGGCACCACCACCGCCGGACTCGCTCACGCCTACGCCGAAGCTCTCACGGTCGGGCTACAGCACGGCGTCCCCCTCTCCGAGCTGGTGCGCCAGGGTCGGGACCTGCACTTCGTCCCCCACGGGGCAACCACCGATCCGCAAATCTCCCGCGCCCGCTCCGTCGTGGACTGGGCGGTGCGTCGCCTCGACCTCGACTGGGCCCCCAACGAGCAGCAGGCACCGCCGGGCACCGCTGAGCAGCTCGACCAGGCCCGCACCCGGCCACCCCGCGAAGACGCAGCCGTCCCCCAGCCCTCCCCGGACGAACTCACCGTGTTCTGGAACGACCTGGCCACCGGAATCGGCACCCCTTCCGCCCGCTGACCTGACAGAACAGAAAAAGGAGGACACCGTGGCGACCCAGGTGACCCAGGCCCGCGCAGAAGGCGTTCATCGTCGACGCCGGCCGACTGCTGCTAGTCCGCAAGTCCGCGTCCGACCCGCTGCACCCGGGCCGGTGGGAGGTCCCGGGAGGCCGCCTGGACGTAACCGGCGACGCAAACCTGGACGACCACATCCGCCGCGAGGTCCGGGAAGAGGTCGGCCTCACCATCGACCCGGGGCCGCCGTTCTACCAGTGGGACTGGTGGATACCCGACCGCGATGGGTCCGGCCAGGTGAGGGTGGTGGCCGTTGCCCGCACGTGCCGCGCGGTGACCACGCAGGTCAGCACCGCCCACCGGGACCCGGGTGATCACCTGGGCGAGGTCGCCTGGGCGCCGCTGGACGACCTGGACCGGTTCGACCTGATCCCCAACATGCGGCCGGTCATACGCGAGTTCTGCGCCACCAACCGCATGGCCGGGGCCCCCGGCTACGTACGGTAACTCCGCACGCATCCCAAACCTCCTAAGCAACCAGGGGAACGAGATGGTCCCAATAGCGCTCAACGTCATCGACCCCGCCAGCTCCGAAATGACCACTTTCAGCGACCGCCTGCCCAAGGAGGACGCTGATCGGCTGGAGCGACACCTGGAAGACCTGCACAAGCAAGCCCCGCACGAAGGAGGCGACCTCCGCCACGCGGTACTCGTCCGCCCCAGGATGAACCGGACCCCGCTCATCACCACGTTCCGGATCCCCGAAAAAGAGGTGAAGCAGATTCGCCGGATCTTCCGAGGCGAGGAGTGAACAACCGCCTCGGATCGCGGTCGGCAGCAGTACCGGCCGCATAGACCCCGCGGCCCTGGAGCCCGCCGACGACCCATCGCCCGGGGCCGCGGACCCAGACCGCCGCACCCCCCGAAAGGGCTACTGATGGGCGTCCCCCCTCCCGGGGGGTGCGGCCTTAGGCGGCGGGACGGGCCATCAGGCGGCCATAGGCCCGCCCCGCCACCGGGGCCCCGAGGCAAAGGGCGCGCACTCGGGGCCCCGGAACCCAACCACCAAGCGCGCCGGAAGCACGGAGGAGCCGATGAGCAGCACAACCCTCGACAGGACGGCCCAGCCGGTCACCCGCGACCCGCGCGAGCTGATCTCGGACGAGCTGTTCGACCAGATCGTCGCGCGTATCCAGGAGCACATGCCGGTCGCCCGGTTCTACGCCGAGCTGATGGTCGAGCAGATGCTCGCCTACATCGCGACCGTCGCCGCCTACGACCCCGGCAACCCGCCGGCGTTCGTGGTCGACGGCGGCTACGAGTTCCGGTACCTCACCCCCTCGACGGCCGTCGACCCGGCGATCCACTACTTCCTGGACTTCACCGGCGACTACCGGGCGTTCTGCGCTCGGCTGACCGGAGGCCACTTCATCGACCATGTTCCGGTGGTCAACGAATCCATCACGTCCGGCAAATCCCTGCGCCTGACGGTCGACGTCATGCGCCACTTCGGCTGGGAGGTCGACGAACGTATGTGGCAGCAGGGCACGAGCTGCTGCCAGACCGACAACTGCTTCCTCAAGGTCACCCGCCTGAACTGAGATCGACATGCCACGTAGCGACTGGACCGCTCTCCCCGCAAAGGTGCGGGAGGCCATAGAGACCCGGACCGGCCCGATCCTGCGCGTCACTCCGGCCCCCGCGGGCAATCACGCCGACATCGCAGCCGCGGTGTCGGCGCCCGGCGGGACGACGTTCGTCAAGGCCGCGCGGAAACTGGAGGACCGGGACGGGCCGGAGGTCCGGTCGTTGCGTCGCGAGGCACTGGTGTGCCCGCGCGTGCCCCGGTTCGCCCCCCGGCTTCTGTGGACGGTAAAGGTCGGGGGGTGGCTGGCACTCGGCTTCGAGTACATCAAAGGCCGCGGCGCGGACTACTCGCCCGGGTCACCCGACCTGGCCATCTTGGCCAAGACGGTGCGCGAGCTGCAAAGAATGACGTGCCCGGACGTGGTGACCATGCCTGTCGAGCGGCGGTGGGAGAACCTGGGCGGCGACGTCTCGCCGATGGCGGGTGACGCCCTCCTGCACACCGACCTGAACCCCCACAACGTGATCATCACGCCCGACCGCCGCGCCTACGTGGTCGACTGGGCGTTCACCTCACGCGGCGCCCCCTGGGTGGAGATCGGCCAGATCATCCCCTGGATGTTGATGTCCGGCCAAACCCCTGAGCAGGCCGAAGACTGGGCATCCCAGTTCCCCTCCTGGCTCGACGCCGCCCCAGCCGACGTCGACCTGTACGTCACGCTGCACGAGGAACTGTGGCGGCGCCGCAGCCAGACCCGCCCGGACGCGTGGATCCCGCCCTACCTGACAGCGATCCAGCAGTGGGCGGCCTACCGCAGAGGACTCCACCGATGACCGATCTTCCTCAGGTACACCCCACCCGTCGAGTACGCACACCCACCGGCGAGATCATCCAGGTCGACGTCGGCATGGCCGACCTGGTCCAAGCGCTGTGGGCCAAGGGCTACACGACGCTGATGTGCTGCCAGGACGCCGGCGAGGCCATCCGCGGCGGCGCCACCCGAATACCGCCCGAGCGGTGGGAGAGGTACGCCGCGTTCTACGACGGCTTCGCCTGGCTGACCATGCCGGTCGCTGACATGCAGCGGCTCGTCGCGCTGACCGCGGACCTTGCCGAGGGCAACGGCTGGGCGCCCAACATCCGGATCCGACCGACGGGCCCCACCGAGTTCGCCAGCCTGCACTTCCCGGCCCGGCAGATCGACGAAGTCATTCGGCGACTCGACGTCTAGCTAGGTGGTGGGGCGAATTCTGGCGCGGCATGGGCCCGGCCTGCCCTCACGCGAAGGGACCATATGACCGAGATTGAACGCGCCACAGCCGCGGCGCTCCCCTCACCCGCCCCGGTAGCGGTCTACTTTGGGCAGGTGCTCAATGGACGGCGCCTCCATCTGGGGACCCGCACGTCCCCGATGGCCATGGCCCAGGCCCACCGGGTCCGCGACCTGCTGGCCGGGCAGGTCGACGGCCTGGACGTCGAGGTCGTCGGTATCCAGACCTCCGGTGACGTCTGGCGCGGCGACTTGGCCATGCTCGGTGGCAAGGGGGCGTTCCTCAAGGAGATCGACAAGGCCCTGCTCATGGGCCGGATCGACATCGCGGTGCACTGCCTCAAGGACGTGCCCGGGGACGTTCCCTTGGCGGTCGGCACGGTGATCGCCGCGTACTTGCCGCGCGAGGACGTGCACGACGTCGTGGTGTTCCCTGAAGGCTCCAAGTGCGGCAGCCTCGCCGAACTGCCGCCCGGCTCGAAGGTCGCCACCTCGGCCGTGCGACGCAAAGCGCAACTGTTGCGCGCTCGCCCGGACCTGCACGTCGACCGGATCCGCGGCAACGTCAACACCCGTCTCGCCCGGCTGGACGCCGAGCAGCGGTGGGACGCGATGATCCTGGCCAGGGCGGGGCTGCGCCGTATCGGCATGGAGCACCGCGTCGGCCAGGTCCTCTCATTGGAGGAGATGTGTCCGGCGGTCGGCGCCGGGATCATCACCTTGCACACGCGCGCGGATGACGAGG
>NZ_BCQU01000171.1:0-5052 GCF_001552235.1 Actinomadura rubrobrunea NBRC 15275
CGGCTGCCCCCGCCGCCGCGTCCGGCCCCGCCGCCGCCCGGCGCGGGCGCCAACCCGATCCCCGCCCGGGTCGGGCGGTCCGACCCGCCGTCCACGACGGTCGCCCAGGCGGCCGCGGCCCCGCCCCCGCGTCCCGCGGCGTCGCCCCCGGCGTCACCGCGGTCCGAACACGAGCGTCCGCAGGCCGGCGGCCCGTCCTCCGACGAGGGGGAGCGGTCCGGCGGCCGTTCCGCGTCCGGTGACGGAGGCGCCGACGAGGCCGACGGCCGGCGCGCGCACGACTCCTCCGGCCAGGACGGCGGCGACGCCGACCGTCCCGCCCAGGGGTCCGCCGCCGACCGCGACGGCGGGCAGGGCGACGCGGCGCCGAACCGCCCGTCCGGACCCCGTCTCGCCCCCGAGCCGTCCGCGTCCCGCCCGCCGTCCGGGGACGGCGAGCACGGCAGCGGCCCCGGCGGCCCGCGCCGCCGCCCGGTGGTGTTCGACGAGGACGACGATCTCGACGTGCCCGACTTCCTGAAGTGATCACGACCGTCTCCCTCGGCGAGGGCGTCGGCGCCGCCTTCACCGGCCGCGCCGGCGGCCGCAGCGCCGCCCCGTTCGACAGCCTCAACCTCGGCGGCGCCGTCGGCGACGACCCCGCCGCCGTCCGCGACAACCGCCGCCGCGTCGCCGCGGCGCTGGGCGTCGCCCCCGAGCGCATCGTCTGGATGCGCCAGGTGCACGGCGCGGACGTGGAGTTCGTCACACGCCCCTTCGCCGACGACCCGGCGCCCGGCGTGGACGCGATCGTGACGACCGTGCCCGGCCTGGCGCTGGCGGTGCTGGTCGCCGACTGCGCCCCGGTCCTGCTGGCCGACCCGGTCGCCCGCGTGGTGGGCGCCGCGCACTCCGGTCGTCCCGGAACGGCCGCGGGCGTCGTGCCCGCCCTGGTCGCGCGCATGCGCGAGCACGGCGCCGACCCGGCGCGCATCGTCGCGGCGATCGGCCCGGCGGCGTGCGGCGGCTGCTACGAGGTGCCCGCGGCGATGCGCGACGAGGTCGCCGCGCGGGCGCCCGAGGCGTACGCGACGACGCGGGCGGGCACCCCGGGCCTGGACATCCGCGCCGGGATCGTCGGTCAGCTCAAGGCCGACGGCGTCACCGACATCCGCGTCGACCCGCGCTGCACGATCGAGACGCCCGAGCTGTTCTCCTACCGGCGCGAGGGCCGCACCGGCCGCTTCGCCGGTTTCGTGTGGCTCACCGGCGACGACGACGGCGCCTCGGAGGGCGTCTCGGACGACGGCCTCGGCGACGCCTCCGCGGGGGGCCGGCATGGGTGAGCCGGCGAACGGGAGCGCGGAGCGCCGCGAGGAGCTGGCCGCCAACCTCGCGGAGGTCCGCAAGCGCATCGAGGCCGCCTGCGCGTCCGCGGGACGCGACCCGGACGAGGTGACGCTGGTCGCGGTCACCAAGACGTTCCCCGCCTCCGACGTGCGGCTGCTGGCCGAGCTCGGCGTGACCGACGTCGCCGAGAACCGCGACCAGGAGGCGCGCCCCAAGGCCGAGGCGTGCGCGGACCTTCCGCTGCGCTGGCACTTCGTCGGCCAGCTGCAGACCAACAAGGCGCGGTCGGTCGCCGCGTACGCCGACGTGGTGCAGTCCGTCGACCGGCTGCGGCTGGTGCGCGCGCTGTCGGGCGCCGCCGTCCGCGCCGGGCGGACGCTGCGCTGCCTGATCCAGGTGTCGCTGGACGAGCCGCGGGGAGGCGAGCGCGCCCCGGCCGCGACCGGGGCGCGCGGCGGCGCCGACCCGGCCGAGGTGCCCGCCCTGGCCGACGCGATCGCCGCGGCCGACGGACTGGAGCTGGACGGCGTGATGGCGGTCGCCCCGCTGGGCGGCGACCCTTCCGTCGCGTTCTCCCGATTGGCCGAAATCGCCGCCGACCTGCGGCGCGACCGCCCCGAGGCCGCCGTGATCTCGGCCGGGATGAGCGGCGATCTGGAGGAGGCCGTCGCGTGTGGCGCGACACATGTGCGTGTCGGTACGGCGTTGCTCGGCGGCAGGCGGGCAATCGTCAGGTAATGTCCCCCCAGGGGTACCTGCCGAAACGGCGGGGCACACGGACGGGCGGTCCGAGGCGGCGCCGAGGCGCCGGTGCCGCGGCCACAGGACGACGGAGGGGCGTATGGCCAGCGCGATGCGCAAGATGGCGGTCTACCTCGGCCTTGTGGAGGACGACCGCTACGACGACAAGTACGGCAAGTACGACGACTACGACGATTACGAGATCTACGACGACGACGCGGACCTCGCCGGCCGCCGTTCCGGCCGCGACGAGGAATCCGGCGGCCAGCTTACACGGGCCGACGAGGCCGCGGAGCGGGAACGCGATCATCACGCATCGCCACCGGGCGATCGACGCTCCGTGGGTCTCTACGAGAGCGGTTCCACGGACCTTGCGCGCATCACTACGCTGCATCCCAGGACCTACAACGAAGCGAGGACCATTGGGGAGCACTTCCGTGAGGGCACACCGGTCATCATGAATCTGACCGAGATGGTCGACAGCGACGCCAAGCGTCTGGTCGACTTCGCGGCGGGTCTGGTATTCGGCCTGCACGGGAGCATCGAGCGTGTTACGAACAAGGTGTTCCTGTTGTCGCCCGCCAACGTCGAGGTGACGGCCGAGGACAAGGCCCGGATGGCAGAACGAGGGTTCTTCAACCAGAGCTGACGGCGAACATGCGAGAGACTCCGTGACAATCGTTGGATCCGTGCTGAGCGCGGTACTGTACATCTTCCTGCTGTTCCTCATCGGGAGACTGATCCTGGAGGTACTGCAGTCGTTCGCCCGGTCATGGCGTCCCACGGGACTGGTGCTGGTGATCGCCGAGACCACCTACACCGTCACCGATCCGCCACTGAAACTGCTGAGGCGTTTCATCCCGCCGATCCGGCTGGGTAACGTGGCGCTGGACCTCAGCTTCACGGTCCTCATCCTTGCGGTCTGGCTCCTGATCATCTTCGTCCAGGGGGTCTTCCAGTCATGATCACCTTCGTCGAGGAGCTCTGATCGGATACCGTCCTACGGGACAGACTCCAAGCGCGCCAAGGAGACGAACATGCCACTGACACCCGCCGACGTGCGGAACAAGCAGTTCAGTACCACCAGGCTGAGGCCGGGATACGACGAGGAGGAGGTCGACGCCTTCCTCGACGAGGTCGAGGCCGAGCTGGACCGCCTCATCCAGGAGAACGAGGAGCTGCGCGCGAAGCTGGCCGAGTGCCTGCGCGGCAAGGTCCCCGCCATGGCCGCGCCGATCGTCGAGCCGAAGCCGGACGTGCCGCAGATCCCCGAGCCGCCCCGGCCCGAGCCGCAGCCTCAGCCCGAGCCGGAGCCCGCCCCCCTCGGCGGCGGCCTCGGCATGGGCCCCGCACCGTCCGGCGAGGACAACATGGACACCGCGGCGCGCGTGCTGGCGCTGGCGCAGCAGACCGCCGACCAGGCGATCGCCGACGCCCGCCGGGAGGCCGACGAGACCCTCGGCCGGGCCCGCCGCGAGGCCGAGGAGATCCTCGGCAAGGCCCGCCGCCAGGCCGACCAGATCGTCAGCGAGGCCCGCTCCCGCGCCGAGGCCCTGGACCGGGACGCCCAGGAGCGGCACCGCCAGGTCATGGGCTCGCTGGTGCAGCAGCGCGAGGAGCTGGAGCGCGAGGTCGACAACCTGCGCGCCTTCGAGCGCGAGTACCGCAGCCGCCTGAAGGTCTACCTGGAGGGCCAGCTGCGCGACCTCGAGGCCGGCAGCACCGAGACCGGAGCCTTCCAGGCAGGCGGCGGTCCCGCAGCGCCCGCCCAGGGTCCCGGCGGCACCGGGCCGCAGAGCACCATCGCCCACGACGGCCGCAACGGCACCGCCGGCGGCTCCGCCCCCACCGGCCCCACCCCCTTCCCTCCGCCCGGCGAATCCGCCCCGCACGCCCAGCAGGTCCAGCACTCGGCGACCGGAGCCTTCCACGCGGGTGACAACCCGCCGCACGAGAGGCGCTGACCCCGGGCCCGCAGGCTGTAGTGTCTTTCCCGACCGCCGCGCCGCGGTCGGCCCGTCGCGGCGTGTTCGCCGTATGCGCGCGGGCCGACGCCGTTCCGGCGGCGTTCCGGTACGTCGGTGAAGGCCGTCCGGAGCGACGTGCTCCGGAGAGCGCCCGGCCCTGGAGGGGGAGAGACCCTTGATCATCGTGAGTGGCGTCCTCGTGGTGGTGGCGATCGCCCTGCTGGTCGCGGGCGTCGTCGCGGACATCACCACGGGCAGCGGAGACAGCGCGCAGGTGCTCGGCGTGGACGCGCTGGTGGTGATCTACACCTCGATCGCGGTCAGCCTGGTGTCGTTCCTGTGCCTGGCGATCGGGGTCTTCCTGCGGCGCAAGGAGCTGTTCGGCCCGGTTCCCGCCCCCGCCGCGGCCCCGCCGCGCAAGTCCAGGACCGGCCGCAAGGACAAGAAGGACAAGAAGGAGAAGAAGGGCGCCACGTCCGGTCGCGCCGCGACCGTCCCGGCGCCCGCCGCCGCTCCTCCCGGCAAGGACGCCGGCGCCCCGTCCGACACGCCCGTGGACGTTCCCGTCCAGCCGGCGGACGTCCCCGACGACGCCCTGGTGTACGTGGTGCGCGGCCGCCGCCGCTACCACCTGGACACCTGCCGGCAGCTGGCGGGGCGCGACAAGGACGAGCTGACCTACATCGAGGCCAAGGAGGAGGGGTTCAGCCCCTGCACCGCCTGCATGCCCGACACCGCTCTGGCGGCGCGCGCCGCGGTGTCGGTGCCCGCCGGGGCCGGCGGGCAGGCCCGCTCCACGGCGTCGGCCGAGCCCGTGGCCGGATCCGGCCGCTCGGCGTCCCCGTCCGCGTCCGTGTCCCCGTCTGCGTCCGCCGAGCCGGCCTCCGCCGCGCCGGCGTCGGACCGGCCCGCGCCGGGCGCCTCCGCGTCGACGAGCGCACCGCCGTCCGCGTGGCCGCTGCCCGGTGAGGCCGCCGCGTCGCGGCCGTCCGGCGGCGCCGCCGCGCAGGAGCCC
>NZ_BCQU01000172.1:0-4826 GCF_001552235.1 Actinomadura rubrobrunea NBRC 15275
GAGGTCGATACCGACCGCACGTCCCATGTCTCTTCGTCCTCCGTCGTCTACTGCTCTGCCCCCGGTCGCGTCCCCCCTGAGTACGCGGCGGCGGCCGGGTTCGCGTCTCTGTCCCGCCAGGGTGCCCCCGGCGGAGATCATTGTCAAATCACTTGAGCCGGATCGACTCAACTTTGCTGACGCTCACATCAACAGGACGTGTGAGCCTCCTATTCCCGTTCCCGCCATCGGCCCTTCGGACCCGAAATCCCCACCCGGGACGAGGCGCGCCTCCGCCCGAAGGACGAGCGGCCCCCTCCTGACGGCCCGCAGGAAGCCGGATCTTCCCCTGAGAGCTCCGTGAAGCGCGTGCGCCGGTTCGGGTGATCAAGGGAGAGGACGACTTCAGAGAGGAGCCCCATGGGAGGCAGACGCATCGGCCGCGCGCTGCTCGGCGCGGCCGTCGTCGCCGGTGTGGTCGCCGCGCCCCCGGGTGCGGCGGACGCGGCGAAGCCACCGGGCGCAACGGGCGGGGCGGCCGCGGGGGCGCTGCCCCCGGGCCGCTCGTGGACGGTGACGCTCCTGACCGGCGACGTCGTCCGGGTGCGCACGCTCAAGGGCCGCCCGCCGATGGTCACGACCACGCCCGGCGAGGGCAGGGCCAACCGGACGTTCCGCACCTCGTACCGTCCGGACGGGCACGTGGTGGTGATCCCGGCGGACGTGGCCCCGCTGGTCGGCCGCGTCCTCGACCCCGACCTGTTCGACGTCACCACGCTGATCCAGCAGGGGTACGACGACGCGCATACCCGCGAGCTGCCGCTCATCGTGCAGCGGGAGGGCGGCGTGCGGCCGCGCAAGGCGCTCGGCGGGACGCTCCGGGAGACCCGCGCCCTGCCGAGCATCGGCGCGGTCGCGGCCCGCCAGCCCAAGAAGGACGCGGAGCGTCTCGCCGCGTCCCTGGCCCCCCGCACCCGGGCCAAGGCGGCGAACGACATCCGCCGCATCTGGCTCGACCGCAAGGTCCGCGCGAGTTCCGCCCCGCTTGCGCCCGCCCTCGCGTCGGGTGCCGCGCGGGCCGCGTCGGCCGCGACTCTCGACCGCAACCTGAGCCAGATCGGGGCGCCCGCCGCGTGGCAGGCGGGGATCACCGGGCGCGGCGTCACGGTCGCCGTCCTGGACACGGGAGTGGATCCGGACCACCCCGACCTCAAGGACCGCGTCGCCGAGACCGCGAACTTCTCCGAGGCCGCCGACACGGTCGACCGGCTCGGGCACGGCACGCACGTCGCCTCCATCGTCGCGGGCAGCGGCGCCGCCTCGGACGGGGAGCGGCGGGGCGTCGCCCCGGACGCGCGCCTGCTGGTCGGCAAGGTGCTCGGCGACGACGGCTTCGGCACCGAGTCGTCCGTCATCGCGGGAATGGAGTGGGCCGCCCCGCGCGCCAAGGTCGTCACGATGAGCCTCGGCGGCGACCCCACCGACGGCACGGACCCCCTGGCGCAGGCGGTGGACCGGCTCACCGACCGGTACGGCGCCCTGTTCGTCGCGGCCGCCGGGAACTCCGGCGGGATTTCCTTGATCGAAACGCCGGGCTCCGCCGACGCCGCGCTCACGGTGGGCGCCGTGGATGGCCGAGACCGCCTCGCCGAATTCTCCAGCCGCGGCCCGCGCACCGGACGGTACGCGGCCAAGCCGGAGATCGTCGCCCCCGGCGTCGACATCGTCGCCGCGCGGGCCGCGGGCACGTCGATGGGCGACGCCCTGGACACGCATTACACCTCCGCGTCCGGGACGTCCATGGCGACGCCCCATGTCGCGGGCGCGGCCGCACTGCTGCTGCAGAAGCACCCGGGGTGGACGCCCGCCCAGCTGAAGTCCGCCCTGGTCGGCTCCGCCGCACCCGTTGACGGGGACGCGTTCGAACGCGGCGCCGGGCGTCTCGACGTCGCCGCCGCCACCACGGGACCCGTCGTCTCGCTCCAGGCGGCGCCGCACCTGGGCGCCTCCGCCTACCCGGGGCACGCCCCGCTCAAGACCGAACTGCGCTGGGCGTCGCGTTCGGCGAGCACGGTACGGCTCGACCTGGACGTGCGGGTGACCGACCGTCGGGGGAACACCGCGGACGGCGCCGCGTCGCTGTCGTCCGCCCAAGTGGACGTCCCGGCGGGCGGGGAAGCGTCCGCGACCCTTCGGGTGGACGCGGCGAAGCTGGGCGGCAAGCCGGGGCTCTACACGGCCGAGGTGACCGCCAAGACCGATGGCGCGACCATCCGCACACCGGTCACGTTCCACGTGGAGCCGCCCAGCCACGAACTGACGGTCAAGGCGACGCCTCTGCCCGGCACCCAGGACGGGAACATGAGCGCCGGCGCGAGCGTGGTCAACCTGGACGACGTCGCGCTGTTCAACGATTACCCGTCGACGGGTGAGGACGGCACGGTGCGGCTCAGAGTGCCCGCAGGCCGCTACAGCGTCATGGGCGTGGTCTCCGACGACAACCCGGAAGCCCCTCGTTCCGCTCTCGCGGGCACCCCCGAAGTCGTGGTCGACCGCGACACGACCGTCGTCCTGGACGGGGCAGGCGCCAAAGAGATAGGAGCCAAGGTCTCCGACCGTACGACCGAGACCAAGATGGCCGCGTCCCTGCAGGTGCGCAGCAACCACCAGGACATGTGGGGCGAGGTGGTCTACACGTGGCAGCCGCAAAAGGAGAAGGTCTACGTTCAGCCCACCGGCACCGCGCAGACCGGTGAGTTCCGCCCCTACGGCATCTACCGGCTGACGGCGCCGGGGGAGGTCTACGACCTGCAGGAACCCATGGGCGACCGGGTGCCCGACGACCCCGTGCACATAGTGACGCCCGAGTCCCGCGCGCGCATGGCCCGCGTCGACCAGCGGTTCGCCGCGTTCGACGGGGACACCGAGACGCCGATGAGCGAGAAGCGCTACGGCGTGACCCCCGAGGGCTTCCTCGGCTTCGAGGCGGACGGCAGGGTGACCCCCGGGACGACGCGCACCGACTACCTCTCCGCCGGGCGCGGCGTCGAGTGGTTGGACGAGGCGTTCTTCGAGGCGCTGAACGGGTGGGGCGAGCAGATTCCGCTTCAACGGCGCGAGCCGGGCAGCCGCACGACGCAGACGTGGGGCCGCCAGCCCCTGCGCCCCGGGCCCGTCTCCGTCAACGCCGTCTCACTGAGCGAATGCCTCCCTCAGCCGGTGACCCGCACCCGCGGTGTGCTGAACGTCGCCTTCGTCGACCTGCAGACGCGCCCGGACGGCTTCGACTGCGGCTACTGGGACGAGAACGGCAACGACCCGCTGACCCGCCGCCTCACCGTCACCGCGGACGGCCGGAAGATCGGTGAGGTCGAGGCGCGGGCCGGCCGGTTCGACGTGCCCGCGCGGTCGGCGACGTACGAGATCCGCTACGACACCGACGCCTCGACGTTCACTCCCGTGTCGACGCGGACGTCCACCACGTGGAGGTTCCGTTCCGCCGCGCCCGCGGGCCACTCCGGCGTGCCCGTCCCGCTGCTGACCGTCGACTACGACCTCGGCCTCGACCTGCGCAACCAGCCGACGGGCGGCCCCGCCACGTTCCAGGTCGCGCGGGTGGCCGGAAGCGGCACGGCGAAGGTCACCGGGCTGCGCCTGTGGACGTCGCTGGACGACGGCGCGACCTGGCGTCGGGCCGAGGTGACGGCCTTGGGCGGCGGGAAGTTCTCCGCGACGCTGCCCAAGGCCGCCGCCGGCCAGGCGGTCTCGATACGCGTCGCCGCCGAGGACGCGGGCGGCAGCGCCATCGACCAGCGGATCATCAGGGCGTACAACGTCCGCTGATCCGCGTTCGCTCGCAGAAGGCCGCCGCGCGCCACCGCGCACGGCGGCCTTCTCACGTCAGAAAGCGACCGACGCAAACCTTCGGTCTGCGCCGGTGGGCGTGCGAGCGGCGGTCGTGAAGAAGAACTCCTGATGCGGGTGAGTACCGAGTGACCGCCGTTCGCCTCGAAAGGCCGGATATGGAATGGAGCCACGGATGACCGCTCCACCGGACGTCGCCACCGACGACGCCGCGGTGATCGAGCAGTCCCGGCATGAGCCCGATCGATTCGCCGTGATCTACGACCGGTACTTCCCGGAGATCTACCGCTACGTGGCGGCCCGCCTCGGCAGGGACGTCGCCGACGACATCGCCGCCGAGACGTTCTGCGCCGCGTTCCGCAAGCGCGACCGCTTCGACCCGGCGCGCGGGGCGGTGCGCCCCTGGCTGTACGGGATGGCCACCAACCTGGTCGGCCGGCACCGGCGCGACGAGCGCCGCCGTTACGCCGCGCTGGCCCGCATGGCGCCGGAGTGGCGCGCCGACGGGCACGAGTCCCGGGTCGCCGCGCGGGTGGCCGCCGAGGGCGTCCGGCCGCAACTGGCCGGGGCCCTCGCCGAGCTGTCCGAGGGCGACCGG
This sequence comes from Actinomadura rubrobrunea NBRC 15275, assembly GCF_001552235.1. Classification (NCBI taxonomy): domain Bacteria; kingdom Bacillati; phylum Actinomycetota; class Actinomycetes; order Streptosporangiales; family Thermomonosporaceae; genus Actinomadura; species Actinomadura viridilutea. Next base: position 4,442 of record NZ_BCQU01000172.1, read on the forward strand.
GACGTGCTGCTCCTCGTCGCCATCGGCGGGCTGCGCTACGAGGAGGTCGCACAGGCGCTGGAGATCCCTCCGGGAACCGTCGGATCGCGGATGAACCGGGCTCGACGAAAGGTGCGGGAGGCACTGGGCGGGACCGATCCCACACACGCGGAGGAGCACTTCCATGGATGACATGCGGGACGAGACGACGCTGGTCGCCGCCCTGCTGGACGAGGGCGGCCCATCGCGGCAGGTGACCGCCGCGGGTCGGGAGCGCCTGCTGGAGCTGGCGCGGACGGCCGACCGGCCGCCGGCGCGAAAGGCCCGACGCTGGAACGGGTGGCTGCGGGGGCGCCGCCCGCTCGGCCTCGGGCTCGGCCTGGTCGCGGCCGCCGCGGCGGCCGCC
>NZ_BCQU01000173.1:0-4674 GCF_001552235.1 Actinomadura rubrobrunea NBRC 15275
GGCGGTCCCGCCGCCACCGCCGCCGGCGCACGCCGCGGCGCGCGGCACGCCGCGCCCGCCTCCCGCTCCGGTCATGGCGCGTCCGAGGGGACGCCGCCGGCGGCGATGAGGTCGCGGTACCAGTAGGCGCTGTCCTTCCAGGTGCGGCCGCCGGTGGCGTAGTCGACGTGGATCAGTCCGAACCGCTTGGAGTAGCCGTAGGCCCACTCGAAGTTGTCCAGCAGCGACCAGGCGAAATAGCCGCGGACGTCGACCCCGGCGTCCATGGCCCGGCGCATCGCGGCGATGTGGTCGCGCAGGTAGGAGATGCGGCGGTCGTCGTGCACCCGCCGCGCGCCCGCGCCCCCGCCGCCGGGGGACGCCCCCGCGTCCTCCACGCGGTCGTCGAAGGCGGCGCCGTTCTCGGTGATCATCAACGGCACGCCCGGGTGGTCGCGGTGCAGGCGCAGCAGCAGCTCCTCCAGGCCGGTCGCGTCGATCGGCCAGCCCATCGCGGTGTAGGGGCCGGGCTGGCGCGGGAACTCCACGTCGTCGCAGCCCACGAACGGGCTGGCCGCGCCCGGGCGGTGGCCGTCGTCGTGCTCGCGCGGGGACGCGCCGTCCCAGTGCCGCACCCGGGTCGGGCTGTAGTAGTTGACGCCGAGCACGTCCAGCGGCGCCGCGATGGTCTTCTCGTCGCCGTCGCGCACGAACGACCAGTCGGTGACGGCGGCGGTGTCCTCCAGCAGGTCGGCCGGGTAGCCGTCGCCGAGCATCGGGCCGAGGAAGATCCGATTGGCGACCGCGTCCACCTTCCGCGCCGCGTCCCGGTCCTCCGCCGCGTCCGACGCGCCGCGCACGTGGTGCAGGTTGAGGGTGACCGAGTGCCGCGCCGACGGCGCCACCACGTCGCGCAGCGCCCGGTTGGCCAGACCGTGCGCCAGGTTGAGGTGGTGCGCGGCGGTCAGCGCCGCCACCGGGTCGGTGCGGCCCGGCGCGTGCACGCCGGAGGCGTACCCGAGGAACGCCGAGCACCACGGCTCGTTCAGCGTCGACCACGTGTGCACCCGGTCGCCGAGCGCCTGGCCGACGCGGACCGCGTAGTCGGCGAAGCGGTACGCGGTGTCGCGCTCCGGCCAGCCGCCCGCGTCCTCCAGCTCCTGCGGCAGGTCCCAGTGGTAGAGGGTGACGACGGGCTTGATGCCGCGCTCGAGCAGGGCGTCCACCAGCCGCGAGTAGAAGTCGACGCCCCGCGGGTTGAACCGCCCCTCGGGCAGCACCCGCGACCAGGAGATGGAGAAGCGGTAGGCGGTCAGCCCCATCTCCGCCATCGCCGCCACGTCCTCGCGCCACCGGTGGTAGTGGTCGGTGGCCACGTCGCCGGTGTCGCCGTTCAGCACCCGGCCCGGGGTGTGGCTGAAGGTGTCCCAGATGGACGGGGTCCGGCCGTCCTCGGCGGCGGCCCCCTCGATCTGGTACGACGCGGTGGCCGCACCCCACAGGAAGTCGTCGGGGAAGGTCATCGGGCCTCCAGGTTGATGACGATCTCGGCGGACGTGGCGTGGACGAGGGCGCCCTGCTCGTGCTCGACGAGCGCGCCGCCCTCCACGGAGGCGACGCCGCGCACCCCCACCAGCAGGACGTTCCACGATACGGCCGCGCCCCCGGGGAACTCGGCCGCCACCCGGACCACCGCGCCGTCCCGGGAGGTGACGAACGACGCGGCGGTCCCCCCGCCGACCGGGGCGGGGATCTCGGTGGCGACGCGGGCGCCGTCGGCGAGCTCGTAGACCCGCAGCGTCACCCCGTCGGCGTGGTCGTAGTCGGGCCGGTCGTCCACCGCGCCCTCGGGGATCACCGCGCCGGGCCGCGCGAGCAGCGGCAGGCTGTCGAACCCGTGCCGCTCGCGCACCCAGCGCCCGCCGCGCACCTTCTCGCCCGTCAGGTAGTGCGTCCACACGCCGTCGGGCACGTAGTAGGCGACCTCGCCGTCGGCGGAGAACACCGGCGCGACGAGCAGGTCGTCGCCCAGCATGTACTGCCGTTCCAGGTGGGTGCAGGCCGGGTCGTCGGGGAACTCCACCACCATCGCGCGCATCATCGGCAGGCCCTCCTCGTACGCCTGCCGCGCCGCGCCCGCCAGGTACGGCATGAGCCGCATCTTCAACCGGGTGAAGCGGCGCAGGACGTCCACCGACTCCTCGTCGAACAGCCACGGGACCCGGTAGGAGTGGCTGCCGTGCAGGCGGCTGTGCGACGACAGCAGCCCGAAGGCGATCCACCGTTTGAACAGGGCGGGGTCGGGCGTCCCCTCGAAGCCCCCGATGTCGTGGCTCCAATAACCGAACCCGGACATGCCCAGCGACAGGCCGCCGCGCAGGCTCTCCCCCATCGCCTCGAACGTCGACTCGCAGTCGCCGCCCCAGTGCACGGGGAAACGCTGCGAGCCCGCGGTGGCGGACCGGGCGAACACCACCGCCTCGCCCTCGCCCCTCCGCTTGCGCAGCAATTCGAAAACCGTCTGGTTATAGAGGTAGGTGTAGTAGTTGTGGGCGCGCTCGGGGTCCGAGCCGTCGAAGAACTCCACGTCGGTGGGAATGCGTTCGCCGAAGTCGGTCTTGAAGCAGTCCACGCCCATGTCGAGCAGGGCGTCCAGCTTGGCGGCGTACCATTCCCGGGCCTCGGGGTTGGTGAAGTCGACCACCGCGCAGCCGGGCTGCCACTTGTCCCACTGCCACACGTCGCCGTTCGGCCGTTTCAACAGGTAGCCGTGCGCCTTGGCCTCCTCGAACAGCGGGGACCGCTGCCCGATGTACGGGTTGATCCACACGCAGATCCGCAGCCCGCGGTCCTTGAGGCGGCGCAGCATGCCGGGCGGATCGGGGAACACCCGCGGGTCCCATTCGAAATCGCACCACTGGAACTCGCGCATCCAGAAGCAGTCGAAATGGAACACGCTCAGCGGCAGGTCCCGCCGCGCCATCCCCTCGATGAAGGAGGTGACGGTCTCCTCGTCGTAGGAGGTGGTGAACGAGGTGGACAGCCACAGCCCGAACGACCAGTCCGGCACCCGCGCCGGCCGCCCCGTCAGCGCCGTGTACTTGCGCAGGATCTCCCGGGGCGTCGGCCCGTAGATCAGGTAGTAGCGCATCGACTGGCCCTCGACGCTGAACTGCGTGCGGGCCACCGACTCGGACGCCACCTCGAACGACACCCGGCCCGGGTGGTCGACGAACACCCCGTACCCGGCGTTGGTCAGGAAGAACGGGACGTTCTTGTACGCCTGCTCGCTGGCGGTGCCGCCGTCGGCGTTCCAGATGTCGACGGACTGGCCGTTCTTGACCAGCGGGCCGAACCGCTCGCCGAGCCCGTAGACGAAGTGGTCGACGCCGAGGTCGAGCTGCTCGCGCACGTAGTGGCGGCCGTCGTCGGTGTCGATGAGCGCCATGGCCTTGAAGCCGCTGCCGGTCAGCCGGCGCCCTCCGGCCAGGAAGTCCACCCGCCACTCGTCGCCGCGCGCCACCCGCACGGTCAGGTCCCCGGAGGTCAGGGCGGCCGCGTCGTCGTCCACGGTCACGGTCGCCTCGACGTCGGGGTCGGCGGCCACCTCGAACTCCGGGTGCGGCGCCCGCCCCCCGGCGAAGTGGGTGATGGTGACGCCGACGACGTCCCGCATGGGCGAGGAGCACGTCAGCGTCACCACCGGCCCCTTGAGCAGGTCGCCGCGGTGCCGGATGCGATGCGCGGGCGCGTGCACGACGAACGAGCCGGTTCCGGCGTCGACGTCGAGCACCTGCGCCGGGTAGGACGCGTGGACGCCCTCGCGCATCATCCAGTAGCCGTCGGTGAACTTCATTTGATGGCTCCAGCCGTGAGTCCGCGCGACAACGTGCGCTGGAAGACGAGGAAGAAGACGACGGTCGGGATCAGTCCGAGCAGCGCCGCGGCGCTGGACATGGTGGCGTCCATGAGCCGCTGCCCGTGCAGCACGCCGAGCGCCACCGAGACCGTCTGATTGTCGTTGGACTGCAGGAAGACCAGGGGGATGAGGAACTCGTTCCAGGTCCAGATGAAGAAGAAGACCAGCAGGACCGACAGGGTCGGCCGCACCACCGGCACCACGACCCGCCACAGGATCTGCCAGCGGCCCGCGCCGTCGATCCGCGCCGCCTCCAGCAGCGGCCGCGGGAACGTCGACAGCACCGACGACAGCAGGTAGGTGCCGAACGCGCTCTGGATGACGGTGAACACGATGATCACGCCGAGCCGGGTGTCGTACAGCCCGACCTGCTTGGACAGGTAGAACAGCGGGTAGACCAGCGCCTCCTGCGGCAGCGTGTTGGCCATCAGCAGCGCGACCAGCACCCACATGCGGCCCTTGACCCGTCCGATGCCCAGGGCGTAGGCGTTGAGCACCGACAGCAGCACCGCGCCGACCGCGACCGACGCGCTGATCAGGAAGCTGTTGAACAGCACCCGGCCGAACCCGACGCGCTCCCAGAAGTCCCGCATGCCGCCCAGGTAGAGGCCCTCGGGCGGCGCCAGCGGCCCGTTGGCGGTGTACTCCGCCGGCGTCTTCAGCGCGTTGAACACCACCACGACGAACGGGATCAGCATGATCCCGGCGAGCGCGGCCATGCCGACCAGCACCGCGTACGCCGACGGGCCGCGCCTGCGCCGCCGCGGCCGCCGTGC
>NZ_BCQU01000174.1:0-4605 GCF_001552235.1 Actinomadura rubrobrunea NBRC 15275
GGGGCCGGCCGCGCGGGGCGGGCCGGCCGGACGCGGCGCGGCGGGCCTCGGCCTCGGCGTAGCCGGGGTCGAGCAGCCTGCCGGCGAACAGGTCGGCGAGCAGCGCCATGCTGGCGTCGGGACGCCTCGGGGGGGCGTCCGGATCGTCGCGCCTTCGACTGATCACCGCCCCATCATGGCAAGCCCGCGGCGGACGACACGCAGGTCAGCCGCTGTGACCTGCGTCGCGGGAGGCGGACGCGCGGCGCGTCAGGGGGTCGCGGCGGCGGCGCGGGAGCGGTCGAGGCCCAGGTGCACCGCGAGGGCGCCGAGCACCGTGCCCATCACGTACCGCTGGGCGCGCTGCCAGGCCGGGCGGCGGGCCAGGAACCGGGCGATCGTGCCCGCGCCCAGCACGATCAGGCCGTTGACGGTGACCGCGATGGCGATCTGGGTGAGGGCCAGCAGCAGGCTCTGCGCGGCGACGTGGCCGCGGGCGGGGTCGACGAACTGCGGCAGCAGGGACACGTACAGGACGGCGATCTTCGGGTTGAGCAGGTTGGTGAGCAGGCCCATGACGAACAGGCGGCGCGGCGGGTCGACGGGCAGCTCGCGCGGCGCGAACACCGCCGTGCCGCCGGGGCGCACGGCCTGCCAGGCCAGCCACAGCAGGTAGGCGGCGCCGGCCAGTTTGATCGCGGTGTAGACGGCGGGGACCAGCGCGAACACCGCGGTCAGTCCGGCGGTGGCGGCGACGGCGTACACGGCGAAACCGGTCGCCACCCCGCCGAGCGAGATCAGCCCGGCCCGGCGGCCCTGGGTGATCGACCGGGACACCAGGTAGATCATGTTGGGGCCGGGCGTCAGCACCAGGCCGAGCGCCACCGCCGCGATGCCGAGGAACGCGCCGAACGAGATCATCGGACCCTCCTGTCGGGGATGTCCCCGACCCTAACGGGTGCCGTGATCTTGCAGCCAGCCCCGTGGAGGGCGTCGCCGCGTTCGTCCCCCGTGGAGGGCGTCGCCGCGTTCGTCCGCACCGGCCGTCACGGCGGTCTCATGGGCCTTATGGGGAGGTTTCCGCTCCCTCCTGTCCGCCGGACGAGGATTGCTCGCCCGCCGAGGGCGGCGCGCCGGACGCGTCGCCGGGCGCCTCTTCCGGCCGGTCGCGGCCGGTCGTCTGCCCGCCGGTCGGCCCTCCGCCGTCCGCCGCATTCTCGGCGGGTGTCCCTGCAGTGCCCTCTCCCCCGCCCTGGGGCGGATCGGCGCCGGGGGCGTCCCCGGCGCGCTCTGCCTGGAAGAGCTGGTACGTCTGCCACCAGTAGAGGACGGCCGCCCACCAGTACAGCGCGGTCCCCCAGATGGCGAAGCACCAGCCCACGACCTTGGCGACGGCGGCCACGTCGCCGTCGTGGTCGCCCAGCAGCAGCAACGGGAACGCGTACAGCAGGCACAGGGTGGCGGCCTTGCCCACGAAGTGCACCGGCAGCGTCCCGCCGTACCCCAGGCGCCGCAGCAGCGGCACGATCGGCGTGATGGCGATCTCCCGGCCGACCAGCAGGACCACCAGCCACAGCGGGATCACTTCGCGGACGGTCAGGCCGACGAGGGTGGCCAGGATGTAGAGGCGGTCGGCGGCCGGGTCCAGCACCATGCCGAGCCTGCTGGTCTGGTTCAGCGTGCGCGCCAGCCGCCCGTCCAGCCAGTCGGAGAGGCCGGCGAAGACCAGCACGCCCAGCGCCCACCAGTCGGATCCGGCCAGCACGAGCCAGAGGAACACCGGCACGCCGACCAGGCGCGCGAAGCTCAGCAGGTTCGGCACCGTCCAGATCCGGCCGGACACGGCCGCGGGCGCCTCCCGCCCCTGAGGACGCTGATCCCGCGGAGGCCGCCCGCCCCCCGGTGCGCCGGGCGGCGACGCCCCGCGTTCGGCTCGGGGCCTCGCGCCCCCCGTCCCCCCGCCAACGACTGCCATGCTGACGCGCTCGCTCTCCTCGGTCCGGGACCCACCGGCCAGGCAGGACACGCATCTCGTCCTCTAGGTCTCGACCCTACCGGTCAGAGCGGGGAAGCCCTCGCCGCCGCACGGCTCGGTCGAGGCGCCCTCGCGCGGCGAGAAGACCCCGTCGAGGCCGGGTGCGCATGTCCATCCGTCCGTCGGACGCCTGGCCGCCCGATGGACGGCGGTCGGTCCCCTTGTGTGGGACGTCCGACCCTCCTGGGTGGTCATGATGATGTTCATCACGTTTCCCGACCGACGCCCCGTTCGGCTTACAGGTCGGCGGCGCCGCGCACTCCGGCCTACGAGCGACGCGAAGCCCGAACGGATCGAGGTTCCGCGCGACCGGCGTTCCGTGGCGCGGCCGACCGGGGAGGCGGGGCGGGGCGGCCGCGGCGCTCCCTTACCTCATGACCTGGGGTTGCGGCAACAGGGGTGCCGCAGGTTAGCGTCAGCGGGACAGATCGCGGGTGCCCGGCGAACCGGGCTGAGATTGCGGCTGATACGGCCGCTGACCGCTGGAACCTGACCGGGTAATGCCGGCGTAGGGAGAGATCACGTCATCATGACCGACAGCGTGTCCACACCTGTCACCGCTGCCAGCCCCGCACGCAAGACGTACCTCGTCGGATCGCGTCCCGACATCCGCGTCCCCATGCGGGAAGTGCCGCTGACCAATGGCGCGACGGTGGTGCTGTACGACACCTCCGGGCCGTACACCGACCCCGACCACGTCGTGGACGTTCGGCGCGGCCTGCCCCCGCTGCGGGCGAAGTGGATCGCCGAACGGGGCGACACCGAGGAGTACGACGGGCGTCCCGTGCGTCCCGAGGACGACGGCCGCCGCTCCACCGACCCGCTGCGCGACAAGGCGGAGTTCCCGCCGCGCCGTCCGCGCCGGGCCAAGAGCGGCGCGGTGACGCAGCGCGCGTACGCGCGGCGCGGGGAGATCACCCCGGAGATGGAGTTCGCGGCGCTGCGCGAGGGCGTGTCGCCCGAGGTCGTCCGGGAGGAGCTGGCGGCGGGACGGGCGGTGCTGCCCGCCAACGTCAACCACCCCGAGCTGGAGCCGATGGTGATCGGCTCGCGCTTCTACTGCAAGGTCAACGCCAACATCGGCAACTCGGCGGTGGCCTCCTCCATCGAGGAGGAGGTGGAGAAGATGACGTGGGCGACGCGGTGGGGCGCCGACACGGTCATGGACCTGTCCACCGGCCGCGACATCCACACCACGCGCGAGTGGATCCTGCGCAACTCGCCCGTGCCGGTCGGGACGGTGCCGCTGTACCAGGCGGTGGAGAAGGTCGGCGGCGACCCGGCCGAGCTGACGTGGGAGGTCTTCCGCGACACCGTGATCGAGCAGGCCGAGCAGGGCGTGGACTACATGACGGTGCACGCCGCGGTGCTGCTGCGGTACATCCCGCTGACCGCGCGCCGCAAGACCGGCATCGTGTCGCGCGGCGGGTCGATCATGGCGGCGTGGTGCCTGGCGCACCACAAGGAGAACTTCCTGTACACCCACTTCCGCGAGCTGTGCGAGATCTTCGCCGCCTACGACATCACCTGGTCGCTGGGCGACGGGCTGCGGCCCGGGTCGATCGCCGACGCCAACGACGAGGCGCAGTTCGCCGAGCTGCGCACCCAGGCCGAGCTCACCCGGATCGCGGCCGAGTTCGACAACCAGGTGATGAACGAGGGCCCGGGGCACGTCCCCATGCACAAGATCAAGGAGAACGTCGACCTGCAGCGGGAGCTGACCGGCGGCGCGCCGTTCTACACCCTGGGCCCGCTGACCACCGACATCGCGCCCGGCTACGACCACATCACCTCCGCGATCGGCGCCGCGATGATCGGCTGGTACGGCACCGCGATGCTGTGCTACGTCACGCCCAAGGAGCACCTGGGCCTGCCGGACAAGGACGACGTCAAGGCGGGCGTGATCGCCTACAAGATCGCCGCGCACGCCGCGGACCTGGCCAAGGGGCATCCGGGCGCGCAGGCGTGGGACGACGCGCTGTCGGACGCGCGGTTCGAGTTCCGCTGGGAGGACCAGTTCAACCTCTCCCTGGACCCCGACACGGCCCGCGCCTTCCACGACGAGACGCTGCCGGCCGCGCCCGCCAAGACGGCGCACTTCTGCTCGATGTGCGGGCCGCACTTCTGCGCCATGAAGATCACCCAGGACGTGCGCCGGTACGCCGAGGAGCGGGGCGTGTCCGAGGAGGAGGCGCTGGAGGCGGGCATGCGTGAGAAGGCCGCCGAGTTCACCGCCTCCGGCGGCCAGATCTATCTGCCGATCACTCCGTCGAACGGCTGACCCGGTCCCTCGTTCCGTCCGTCCCGGGCGCCCGCGCGTCCGGGGCGGACGCCTCCCATTCCGCCCTCCGCTCGCGTCGTCCCCGCCGGAGCCGCATGGCGCGCGCGACCTCGGGTATGAGGCCGCACGGCCGGTCGCGGCGGGCCGCGGCCGGGCCGGCCGGCGCGAGGGAGGTCTGCGTGAGAGCCAGGAACGCCGTCGTCGTGATCACCGGCGCGTCGAGCGGCATCGGCCGCGCCACCGCACTGGCCTTCGCGGACAAGGGCGCCTCGGTGGTGCTCGCCGCGCGCCGTGCGCACGCGCTGGAGGA
>NZ_BCQU01000175.1:0-4577 GCF_001552235.1 Actinomadura rubrobrunea NBRC 15275
GGCGGGCGCGCGGCGGCCGGGGCCGCCCCGACCAGCGCCGCGCCCTCGTCGAGCAGGCGGCGCGCCCGCGCGACCTGCAGCGCGATCACGCCGCGCAGCCGGGTCGGCGTGTCGGCGGCGGCCAGGTCCCGCTCGACGCAGCCGAACCGCCGCAGGTCGTCCTGCGGCAGATAGATCCGCCCCCGCCGGTAGTCCTCGCCGACGTCCTGGCAGTGCTCGATGATCTGCAGGGCGGTGCAGACCCGGTCGGAGAGGGCGACCCGGTCCGGGGTGACGGCGTCGAAGATGTGCAGCACGATCCGGCCGACCGGGTCGGCCGACAGCGCGCAGTACGCCACCAGGTCGTCGAAGGTTCCGTACCGGGTGACGGTCTGGTCCTGCCGGTTGGCCTCGATCAGACGGTGCAGCGGCTCGGCGGGGATGCGGCAGTCGCGCACGGTCGCGGCCAGGCCGGCGAGCGGCGGCAGTTCCGGCGCGCCGCCGTCGTAGAGACGGCGCAGATCGGCCTCCACCTCGTCCAGGAGGGCCTTGCGCTCCCGCGCGGGCGCCCTGTCCCCGATGTCGTCGACGAAGCGGGCGTACCGGTACACCGCCAGCAGGTGGGTGCGATGGCGGGCGGGCAGCAACCGGGTGGCGACCGGGAAATTCTCCCGGCGCGCGAATTCGTCCAAGGTTCGTGGACCTGCTGCCGGATCCCACGCCTGCGCGTTCGCGGACATGTCCTCCCTTCGATGTCCGGCCGACCAAGGCAGCCGACCAAAGGCACGGGACCGGGCCAGTTGAACGCCAGGACCACCAGGTCAGTCACCGCGACCGGGATGCGACGGGATCGGGCAAACCACCCGCCGGTCATTCTCAGCAGCAGTCATGCCCGTTCGTCCGCCAATCGCTTCCCCCTTTTTGGAAAAGCAGGCGGAGGGTGTCGGATATGTTTTCGGCGACGCGGCAAATGGGCCGTCAGACGTGTTCCCCGAACCGGCCCGCCAGGGTCCGGTAAAGCCCGGGGGCGGCGGCCTTGACGACGACCGGCAGCCGCAGCCAGCGGGGCGCGTGCACCTCCGCCGCGCCCTCGGCGACGGCCCGCACCGCGGCCTCGGCGACCCGCTCGGGCGGCAGCGGCCGGGGGCGGCGGCGCTCGTAGGGCGCTCCGCGCCGCTCGAAGAAGTCGGTGTCGACCACGCCGGGGACGAGCACCCCGACGGTGACGCCGGTGCCGCGCAGCTCCAGCCGCAGGCTCTCGGCGAAGGCGTCCAGCCCCGCCTTGGCCGCGGCGTAGACGGCCTCGCCCGCCACGCCCGTCCGCCCGGCGATCGAGGTGACGAACAGCAGGCTCCCGCTCCCCCGCGCCAGCATCGGCGGCAGCAGCGACCGGGTCAGCGCGATCGGCGCCGCCAGGTCGACCGCGAGCAGACGGCCGGCGGCGTTGTCGGGCATGTCGGTGAACCGTCCGGCCCAGCCGACCCCCGCGTTGTGCACCAGGACGTCCACCCGCCCGGCCCGCCGCAGCGCCTCGTCGGCCAGCCGCCGCACCTGCGCCGGGTCGGCCAGGTCGGCCGCGATCGGGATGCCGCCGGTGTCGCGGGCCGTCCGCGCCAGCCGCCGCTCGTCGCGGCCGTGCACCACGACCTGGGCGCCGTCGCGCGCCAAAGCCACGGCGATGGCCCGGCCCAGCCCCGACGACGCGCCCGTCACGAGCGCGACCGCGCCCCGCGGCACCGGCCGCCGACGGAACCTCATGCCCGCAGCCTACGAGCTCGTGACCAGGCCTTTCGAGCATGCCGCGCGGCCGACGGGGAAGCAGGTGGCTGTGGACATTCCGCTGACTGGGGTGATTTCGGGGCGTTTGCCGCCGCAGGTGGACGGGGCGCGGGCACTCGCCTCCGGACAGGGGCGAGGCCGACTGGCGGGCGAGGTCGATGTGCGTCCCGGCGGGCCGGTGCGCGCACGCCGCCGACTGGGCGAGGAGCCCCGCCCGGGCACCGTCAATGCCTGCGGTGGCATTTCCCCGCGTGACGGGCCGCTCGCGCCTGCGGCGACCCGCGAACCGTCCGCCGGACGCGCCGACACGGGGTGCCCATGGGGATCAGGGACCTGCTGAACCGTCCGGCCTTCCGGCGGTTGCTGGTGGCGCAGTCGGTCGCCTCCTTCGGCGACTGGCTGGGCACGTTCGCGCTGGTGGCCCTGGTGCTGGAGCGCACCGGCTCCGCCACCGCGGCGGGCGGCGTCCTCGTGCTGCGCCTGCTGCCCTCGGCCCTGGCCGCGCCGCTGGTCGCGCGCGTGGTCACCAGGTGGCGGCACCGGGGCGTGCTGATGACCGCGAACCTGGTCCGGGCGGGCCTGGCGGCCGCCCTGCCCTTCTTGCCGTCGCTGTGGTGGCTGTGCGGGTGGGCGGTCGCCCTCGGAGTCGTCGGCCTGATGTTCCTGCCCGCCCGGGACGCGGCCGTCCCCGTCCTGCTCAGGCACCGCGGCGAAGAGCCCGGCGGCCGGACGCTGCAACTGGCCAACGGCGTCACGATGGCCCTGTCCTGCGCCATGATTCCGATCGGCGCCGGGGCGTTCGGCGCCCTGGTGTTCCTGTCGGACCTGCTCGCCTGGACGGGCCGCGACCACCTCGTCGCGGTGTCCGCGCTCGACGCCGCGGCGTACCTGATCTCGCTCGTCGCGGTGCGCGGCCTGCCCCGTCTCGGCCCGCGGCGCGGCGCCCGGGGTGCGGGCCTCCTCGCCGCCCTGCGGTTCCCCGCGGTGGGCGCGGTGCTGCCCGCGGTGGCGGCGGTCTCGCTGGGGCTGGGCTCGCTGTTCGCGGTCGGCGCCCCGTTCGTCCGGGACGTGCTGCGCGCGGGCTTCGCCGGGTTCGGCGCGCTGGTGGCGCTGCTCGGCGTCGGCGCGTTCGCGGGCGTGCTCGGCGCCCGCCTGTGCCGGGGGGCCGGGCTGATCGGCCAGATCCGGCTGGGCGCGGCCGCGCAGGGCCTGGTGATCATCGCGATGGGCGCGCTGGCGTCGACCGCGTGGTGGTTCCCGGGCACGGTGCTGCTCGCGGCCGCCGCCACCGCGACGCTGATCGGCGGGATCACCTACCTGCAGGAGACCCTGGCCGGCCCCGGCCGCGCCCTCGGCCTCACCGCCCTGCACGCCGTGCTGCGGTCCGGGTGGGCCGTGGCCGCAGCGGCGGCGAGCGCCGCCGCCGACGCGCTCGGCCGGACGTCCCTCGTGCCGGTGGACGTCGCCCCGGCCGGCCTCGTGCTGATCGTGGCGGGGCTGGCGGTGTTCTGCGGCACGTTCCTCGTCCGGCGCCCGGACGGCGAGGACCGGGCGGTGACCGACCTGGGCTAGCCGCCCGCCCCCGCCGCGGCGGGCGCGATGGAGTGCAGGCCCGCCGCCGCGTTCAGGGCCGGCCGCTCCATCGGCCCGTCCTCGTCACCGCGGGCGAGGCCGCCCGTCCTCGTGCGCGGACGCGTCCCGGACGCCGCCCGCGGCGGCGTTTCCGCGCACCCGCCGCGCGAGGAGCGCGGCCACGCTCCGGGCGGCCTCCAGCTCGTTGCTCAGCTGATCCGCCAGGTCGCGCAGCCGCCGCACCTCCTGCCGCAGCGCCTCGGTCTCGCGCCGCAGGTCGAGGATGTGCCGAATGCCCGCGAGGTTGACGCCCTCGTCGCGCGACAGCCGCTGGATCTCGCGCAGCGTCATCATGTCGCGCATCGAGTAGCGCCGGTTGCGGGTGCCCACGCGGACCGGCGACACCAGCCCCATCCGGTCGTAGGCGCGCAGGGTCTGGGGATGCAGTCCGGACAGCTGCGCCGCGACCGAGATGACGTAGACGGGCGTGTCGTCGTCGATCGGCGTGCTCATCCGGCACCGCCTCAGCGTGCGTCCCGGCTCTTGCCCTCGTCGACGATCTCGGCGTCGACGACCTCCTCGTCCTGCTCGGACCCGCCGTCGCCAGAAGTCCCCGCGGACGCGCCGTCGCCCTGGGCGGCCTGGGCGTTGGCGTAGATCGCCGCCCCCACCTTCTGACTGACCTGGCTCAACCGCTGCGTGCTGGAGCGGATCGCGTCCGTGTCGCCGCCCTCCAGCTTCTTCTTCACATCCGCGATGGCCTCCTCGACCTCCTTCTTCAGGTCGTCGGAGACCTTGTCCTCGTTCTCCCGCAAGAACTTCTCGATCGAATACGACAACGTGTCGGCCTCGTTGCGGACCTCCGCCTCCTCCCGACGCCGCCGGTCCTCCTCGGCGTACTTCTCCGCCTCCCGGACCATCCGGTCGATCTCCTCCTTGGGCAGGGCCGACCCACCGGTGATCGTCACCGACTGCTCCTTGCCCGTGCCCAAATCCTTGGCCGACACATGCACGATCCCGTTCGCGTCGATGTCGAACGTGACCTCGATCTGCGGCACGCCGCGCGGCGCCGGCGGAATCCCGTCCAAGGTGAACGTGCCCAGCTTCTTGTTGTAGGCGGCGATCTCCCGCTCGCCCTGGAAGACCTGGATCCCCACCGACGGCTGATTGTCACTGGCCGTCGAGAACACCTCCGACCGCTTGGTCGGGATGGTGGTGTTCCGCTCGATGATCTTCGCGAAGATCCC
>NZ_BCQU01000176.1:0-3993 GCF_001552235.1 Actinomadura rubrobrunea NBRC 15275
GCGTCCGCCGCGGGCAAGCGCGCCGACGGCGCCGCCGACGCCGACCGCGCGAAGGGCGCCGAGCTGCCGCCGGAGCTGTGGGGCGGCGGCCGCGACGGCTCCGGCGACCCGGGCCGCACCGCGGAGGACTCGTTCTCCCTCGACGACCTGGCCAAGGAGGCCGGCTCCGGGAAGAGCGAGTCCACCCTGATGCGCTACGACCTCGACAGGTGAGCCGCGCCGCAGCGGGCCGCGTCGCGGGCAAGGTCGGACGGCTGCTGTCGTCCGCGGGCGGCGCGGTCACGGTCCAGTTCGTCACCGCGGGCGGCAGCCTCGTCGTGCAGGCGCTGGCCGCCCGCGGCCTCGGCGCCGACGGCTACGGCGCGTACGCGCTGTTCACCGCCGTCCTCGTCATGATCACGGCGGTGCAGACGGCGTGGGTGGGCGACACCCTGACCGTCTTCGACCGGTTCGACCCGCGGGTGCGCGGCGCGCTGCTGCTGTCGGTCGCGGGCACCGTCGCGGCGGGCGCCGCGGTCGGCGCGGTGATCTCGGTGGCGATGGGCCTCGCGGACGCCTCCGGCACGGCCCTGTTCGCGCTGCTGGTGGCGCTGTGGCTGACGAACGAGACCTGCCGCCGGATCTTCACGGCGCGGATGGAGTTCTGGCGCCTGGCGCTCAACGACTGCTCCTACCTGGTCGTCACGCTGGGCGTGCTCGCGCTGTGGCAGACCCTCGAGGGCGGCGCGACGCTGGACCTGCTGCTCGGCGCGATGTGCCAGGGCTGCGCCTTCTCGATCCTGCTGGCGCTGGTGCGGCTGCCCGCCGAGGAGTACTCCCTCGCGCCGCTGCGCGGCACGGCGTTCCGCGAGATCGCCGCGTTCGCGTGGTGGCGGTCGATCCAGGCGGCCATCCGCCCGACCGCGCTGCTGGTCGCCCGCATGATGATCGCCGGTTTCGCGTCCACCGCCGCGTTGGCCGCGGTGGAGGCGGGGCGGCTGCTGCTCGCCCCCGCGTTGACGTTCGTCAACGGGGCGGGCTGGTTCCTGCTGGGCGACTTCGCCAAGGCCGAGCGCGAGGGCCGGCCCATGCGGTCCCGGCAGGCGGTGCGCGCGTGCGCGCTGATGGCGGGGATCGCGCTGGTGATGAGCCTCGCCGGGATCCTGCTGGCGGGCCCGCTGGGCCCGATGGTGACCGGCGGCTCGTTCTCCGTGGACGGGACGGCCGTGGTCGGGTGGGGCGTGTACGCCGTGTGCTTCGCGTGCACGCTGCCGCTGGCGAGCCTGGCCACCGCCCGCAAGCGGTCCCGGTCGGTGTTCGCCATCCGCGGGGTGGAGAGCCTGGTCGGGCTGGCGGTGCTGGCGGCGCTGCTCGCATTGGACGCGCGGGCGGCCTCGATCGCCCCGTTCTGCCTCGGCGCCGGCGGCGCCGTGTCGGCGGCGCTGCTGTGGCGGATGCTGCGCCGCGGCGATCCCCCCGCTGACCGCCCCGCTGATCCCCCCGCTGCTTCCCCCGCTGATCCGCCCGCCGAAGCCGCGTCGCCGACGGCCGCCGCGCCGTCCGAACAGCACGCGGCGCACCTCAGGACGACGTGAAAAAACACCAGGTGAACGCCATGGAAGCAATACATAGAACTGCGACAACGGGCGAGCAAAGAGCTGCTAGCGTACTTGCGTTCCAGGACGGACGTCGCCGCGGGCCCGCGATCAGGGGCGAGGGGGCTGCATGCACGGGGTGATCGGCTTCACGTCGGGGGTCTTCGACCTCTTCCACGTCGGTCACCTGGACGTCCTGCGGCGCTCGGCGGAGCTGTGCGACCGGCTCGTCGTCGGGGTGTGCGCGGACGAGCTGGCCGAGCGCCTGCACGGCGTGCCGCCGCTGGTGCCGCTGCTGGAGCGCATGGAGATCGTCGCCAACGTGCGCCACGTCGACGACGTGGTCGCGCTGGAGGACGCCGCGCTGCTGCCCGTCCGGGACGCCGTCGGCTTCGACGTGGTGTTCGCCGGCGCCGACTCGACCCTGCCGGAGGCCGCCGAACGCGAGCTCGCCGGCACCGGCGTGCGCGTGGTGCGGTTCGCCGAGGTGGTCGAGACGAGCAGCCCGGTGCTGCGCGAACGCGTCCGCCGCGCCCGCGCCGGGGCGGCCGCGTCCGGGACGCTGCCGGAGGCCGGGGGGCGGGTCGCGTGAGCGCGCAGCCCGTCCAGAACCCCGCCGCCGCGCCCGTCGGGTTCCGCGCGGCGCTGCACCGGCTGGCGTCCAAGCAGAAGAGCGCCAAGGGCGCCCCGGCCTACTCCCGGTTCGTCAACCGCAAGCTGGGCCGCGTCCTGGCGGCCGTCTCGTACGTGCTCGGCCTGACGCCCAACCAGGTCACCGCGATCAGCGCGTGCTTCACCTTCACCGGCATCGCCCTGATCGCGCTGGTCGAGCCCGCGCCGTGGCTGGGGGCGGCGGTGTGCCTGGCGCTGGTCGTCGGGTACGCCTTCGATTCCGCCGACGGCCAGCTGGCCCGGCTGCGCGGCGGCGGCTCGGCGTCCGGCGAGTACCTGGACCACATGGTGGACGCGGCGAAGATCTCCTCGCTGCACTCGGCCGTGCTGGTGTCGTGGTACCGCTTCCACGACTTGGACGACCCCGCCTGGCTGCTGGTGCCGCTGGGGTTCACCATCGTGGCCGCGGTGATGTTCTTCGGCATGATCCTGAAGGATCTGCTGGCGCGGGCCCGCCGCACCGGTCCGGCGCCCGCCCCGGCGGCGCCGTCGACGCTGCGGTCGCTGCTGGTGGTCCCCACCGACTACGGGCTGCTGTGCGTGGCGTTCCTGCTGCTCGGCTTCCCGAGCGTGTTCGCGCCGGTCTACGCGCTGCTGTTCGCCGGGAACGCGCTGTTCCTGCTCGCCGCCTCGGTGAAGTGGTTCCGCGAGGTCGCCGGGCTGGACGCCGCGCCGTCCGCCGGGGCGTCCGCCGCGCCCGCGGTGGACACCGGGGTGCGCCGGTGAGCCGGCGCGCGGGCGTGGTCGGGTACGTGCCCGGCGCGTACGACATGTTCCACATCGGGCACCTCAACATCCTCCGGCGGGCCCGCGCCGAGTGCGACCACCTCATCGCGGGCGTGGTCACCGACGAGGTGCTGGAGCAGGTCAAGGGGCGCGCCCCGATCGTCCCGCACGCCGAGCGGATGGCGATCGTCGGCTCCATGAGCTGCGTCGACGAGGTCGTCACCGACGTGTCCGCCGACAAGGTGGTCATGTGGGAGCGGCTGCGCTTCGACGTGCTGTTCAAGGGCGACGACTGGAAGGGCACCCCCAAGGGCGACAAGCTCGAAGCCGACCTCGCCGCCGTGGGCGTCCGGGTCGTCTATTTCCCGTACACGGTGCACACGTCCAGCACCGCGCTGCGGGCGCTTCTCACCGGCTCCCGCTGACCGGCCGCCGTCAGCGCCTGCCCGCCGGGGCGGCCGCGGGGGCCTGCGGCTCGGGCCGCGGCGCCCGCGCGCGCCGGTCGGCGAAGCCGAGGGCGGGCAGGCCGTGGCGGCGCCGCAGGAGCGGCCACGCCCCGGCGCCCGCCGCGGCCAGGCCGACGAGCGTCCAGGCCATGGCCTCGGGGCCCAGGCCGAACATCTTCAGCGCGGACGCGACGAGGACGAACGCCAGCGCCCGGCGGATCAGGCCGCCCGGCGCGCGCGAGGAGATCCGCGATCCCAGGTAGACGCCGGGGACGGACCCGACCAGCAGCGCCGCGGTGACCTCCAGGTGGAAGTCGCCGAACAGCAGGTGGCCGAGGGCGGCGGCGAACACCAGCGGGACCGCCTGCAGCAGGTCGGTGCCGACGAGCTGGTTGGCCTTGAGCGTCGGGTACAGCGCCAGCAGCGCCACGATGATCAGCGAACCGGAGCCGACCGAGGTGATGCCGACCACCAGTCCGCCGACCGCGCCGACCAGCACGGTCGGCACCGGCCGGACGGTGACGCGCGGGGCGGCGACGGCGGCGGGCTCGCCGGGCGCGGCGGTGCGGCGCTCG
>NZ_BCQU01000177.1:0-3557 GCF_001552235.1 Actinomadura rubrobrunea NBRC 15275
AGCCCCCCGCCCCGCACCCCCGCCGGCCGACTCACCGTCCGACACCTGATCGCGACAGGAGGGCCGTCATGGCACCCAGCCCCCCATCCGCCCCTGCACCCGGCCCCGTCCCGCAGGCGGCCACCGGCACCGTCCCCGCCCCGACCTCCGACGCCCCCGGCAGCGGTCTGCGGCGTTTCGTGCACGGCACGGACGTGACCCTCGACGACCGTGCCCGCATCGCCGCCGCGATCCCCGCGGAGTTCTTCACCTACCCCGACGGCCTGACCGCCGCCCAACGGCAGGCCCTCACCTACCAGCGGCTCGGGCACGCCGGACGGGCCGCCCCGCCCGCCGGCGACCTGCTGGACGACCCGCCGCTGCTGTGCGCCCTGCTGGACCGCGCCGCGATCGCCGACCCGGCGCTGTTCCACGTGATGCTGCTGCACTACACCCTGGCGCTCGGCCCGATCCTGCGGTTCGGCACCGACCCGCAAGGCACGAACGCCGAACGGCAGGCGCTGGAGTCGATGGCCTCCTACGGGACGCTGCTGATGACCGAGGTCGGCCGCAGCAACAGCCACCTGTCACCGCGCACCCTGGCCCACTACGACCCCGCGACCGCAGAGTTCGTCCTCAGCACGCCCGACGCGCAGGCCGCCAAGTTCCCCACCAACACCGGGCACCCCGACCTGCCCAAGACCGCCGCCGTGTACGCCACGCTGGTGCACGACGGCATCGAACGCGGCGTGTTCGTGTTCGTGCTGCCGCTGCGCCGAGCCGACGGCACCGTCCCGGACGGGGTGCGGATCACGCCCGCCCCCGACATCTCCGGGCTGCCGGTCGACTACGCGGCGGTGCGCCTGGACGGTGTGCGCGTCCCCTACCGGGCGTGGCTGCGCGACGGCGCGCGGATCGACCCGGACGGGTCGTTCCACGATCCGGCCGGAGGGCCGACGCAACGGCTGACCCGCTCGATGGGCATCGCCCCGCCGGTGTGGCGGGCGGTCGTGTCGATGTCGGCGGCGATCACCCGCGCGTCCGCGGCGATCCTGCTGCACCACTCGACGGACCGGGCGACGCTGGGACGCCTGGCGCCGCTGCGCGCCCTGACCGACTACCGCAACCAGCAGGAGGCGGTCCTGGAAGCCCTGGCCTCGGCGTACGCGCTGACGGCGGTGGCGCGCCGCATCACTGGCCGGACCGACCCCGCCTCCGAGACGGGCCCCGCGTCCGCCAACGGCGCGGACGGCGGACCGTCCACCGCGTGGGCGCCCTGGTCGGCGGTCGACCGCGACCTGGCGCTGCTGAAGGCCGCCGCGACCGCCGAGGCCCACGAGACCGTGTCGCGCTGCCGGGTGCACTCGGGCGCCCCGGGATTCGCGGCCACCGACCGCCTCAACGGCTACCGCGCCCTGGCCCACGCCTACATGAACGCCGGCGGCGACAACACGCTGACCCTGTTCGACACGGCCCGGGCCATGGCCGAGCTGGACCGCTACGAGCCGCCGCCGGTGGCCGACACGGTGCCCGACGGCGGGGACCTGGCCTCGCCGCGGGTGTGGTCGCATCTGGCGCGGTCGGTGGAGCGGGCGCTGCGCGACCGCCTGGCGGAGCGGGTGCGGCTGGCGCGGCGCGACGGCGCCGACGCGTTCACCGCCTGGAACGACAACCTGGCCCTGGCCGAGCGGACCGCGACCGCGTTCGCCGACCGCGTCGTGCTGGAGACCGCCGCCCAGGCGTGCGCGTCGCAGCCGGAGACGGCGCCGCTGCTGCGCCTTCACGCGCTGCGGTGGGCCGAACGGCGCGCCGCGACCCTGCTGGACGAGCAGGTGGTGCCGGCCGGGCTGCTGGAGCGGGTGTGGCGGCTGCGGCGGGAGCTGTGCGACGAGCTGATGCCGCGGGCGGCCGAGTACGCGGCGGCGTTCGACCTCCCCGCCGAGATCACCGCGCCCGCCTCGTTCGTCCTGCACACCTGACCCTTCCCCCACCTGAACCTGGCCCCCTGGCCCGCCGCCCGACCGTCCGGCGGGCCAGGGCGCGCCGCCCGCCCGACGCGCGGCAATCGGCGAGTGCCAGGGGAACCGTCGCCGGGTACCTAGCGTTTGACCCGACACAGACCACGCGGGCGACGCGGCCGGCGTGGACACCGATACGGAGGGAGACACCGTGGGAGTCAGTCTGAGCAAGGGCGGCAACGTCTCGCTGACCAAGGAGGCTCCCGGACTGACCGCGGTCGTGGTGGGTCTGGGCTGGGACGTGCGGACCACTACCGGGGCCGACTTCGACCTCGACGCCAGCGCCCTGCTGTGCTCGCAGGACGGCAAGGTCCTGTCGGACCGGCACTTCGTGTTCTACAACAACCTCAAAAGCCCCGACGGTTCGGTCGAGCACACCGGCGACAACCTCACCGGCGAGGGCGAAGGCGACGACGAGCAGATCAGGGTCGACCTGGCCGCGGTGCCCGCCGAGGTCGACAAGATCGTGTTCCCGGTGTCGATCTACGATGCCGACAGCCGCCGGCAGAACTTCGGCCAGGTCCGCAACGCCTTCATCCGGGTGGTGAACCAGGCCGACAACAGCGAGATCGCCCGCTACGACCTGACGGAGGACGCCTCCACCGAGACCGCGATGGTGTTCGGCGAGCTCTACCGCCACGGCGGCGAGTGGAAGTTCCGCGCCGTCGGGCAGGGCTACGCCTCGGGCCTGGCCGGCATCGCCGCCGACTACGGCGTGCGGGTCTGACCCCGACCCGGCCGCGCCGCCTTCGACCGCCGGGCCGGGGCGCGGTGCAGGCAGCGGCATGCGACCGGGGGACGCGCGGCGTGATCGCCGCGCGTCCCCCGTTGCGCGTCCCCGTCGCGCTGCGCGGGCGCCGGGCAGCGCCCCTCACACCGGGCTTGGAGGTCAGGCCGGGACGACGGCCAGCGCCTCCACCTCGATGAGCAGGTCGTCGCGGAACAAGCGCGACACCTCCACCAGAGTGCTGGCGGGGGCGAGCCCTGGCGGCAGCATCTGGTTGCGGACCTCGCGGACGACGGTGACCTGCGAGGCGTCGCGCAGGAAGTACCCGAGTTTGATCACGTGCCGCCAGTCGGCGCCGGCGGCGGTCAGGGCGGTGTGCAGGTTGGTGAACACCTGCCGGGTCTGGGCGCGCAGGTCGCCGGGGCCGACGAGGTTGCCGTCGCCGTCCAGGGCGACCTGGCCGCTGATCACGACGAGGCGGCCCGGGGTGTCGACGCTGACGGCGTGGCTGTAGCCGGGACCGGGCGCCAGTCCGGGCGGGTTGATCGGACGCAGACCGGCGGCGTGTGCAGGTGACTGCTCGCTCACGGGCTTGTTCCCTTTCGCAGTGGCGCGGACGGCGGGTGCGCGAGCGGACACGGCCGCGACGCCCCCGTCCGCCGCCCGCACGCATCGTTCGGCGGACTCGGCGCCTCTCAGTATGGTGCGGCCGCGTAAGAAGTGGATCATTTGCGGCCGATCCGCATCACCTCGGCGGCCCGCCGAGGCGGCGGCCTTCCGCGGTGACCCAACCGCGACAGCCGGCAGCAGACGCTGTTCTTCTACGGCGGCTC
>NZ_BCQU01000178.1:0-3521 GCF_001552235.1 Actinomadura rubrobrunea NBRC 15275
GGGCACCGCGTGGCCGCGGCGGCGCTGCGGCGCGCGGGCCGCGCGGTGGGCGTCGCGCTGGCGTCCGCCGTCCACCTGTGCGACCTGGACACCGCCGTGATCGGCGGCGGGGTGTCGCAGGTCGGCGCGCCGCTGTTCGACGCCGCGGGCGAGACGCTGGACGCGCACGCCCGCATGGACTTCGCGCGGCGCCTGCGCGTCGTCCCCACCGCCCTCGGCCAGGCCTCCGGTCTGATCGGCGCCGCCGCCCTGGTGCTGGCCGGCGACCGGTACTGGGCCGCCGACTGACCGGCGCCGCCGCCCGCGGCGCGTGGGAGGATCAAGGCATGGCACTGTCATCGGGGGGTGCGCCCCCCAGCCCTGTGCGGGCCGCGGTCACCGTCGACGACGTCCGGGCGGCGCGAGAGCTGCTGCGCGACGTGATCGCGCCGACGCCGCTCGTGCACTCGCGGGTGCTGACGGAGCTGATCGGCGGCCCGGTGTACCTCAAGTGCGAGAACCTGCAGCGCACCGGCTCGTTCAAGATCCGCGGCGCGTACGTGCGGATCGCCCGGCTCAGCGAGGCCGAGCGCGCCCGCGGCGTCGTGGCGGCCAGCGCGGGCAACCACGCCCAGGGCGTGGCGCTGGCGGCGAGCATGCTCGGCGCCAAGGCCACCGTGTACATGCCGGAGGGCGCGCCGCTGCCCAAGGTGGCCGCCACCCGCGGCTACGGCGCCGAGGTGGTGTTCCCCGGCCCCACCGTGGACGACTGCCTGGTCGCCGCGCAGCGCCACGCCGAAAAGCACGGCGCCGTGCTCATCCACCCGTTCGATCACCCGGACGTGGTGGCCGGGCAGGGCACGATCGGACTGGAGATCCTCGAGCAGCTTCCGGACGTGCGCACCGTCGTCGGCGCCGTCGGCGGGGGCGGGCTGATGTCCGGCGTGGCCGTGGCGCTCAAGGGCGCGGCCGAGGAGAGCGGCGGACGCGCCGTCAAGGTGGTCGGCGCGCAGGCCAAGCGGGCGGCGGCGTTCCCCCCGTCGCTGGCGGCGGGACGGCCCGTGCGGGTCGAGGTGCAGCCCACCATGGCCGACGGCATCTCGGTCGGCCGCCCCGGCGACCTGACCTACGACCTGGTGACCGAGCTGCTGGACGCCGTCGTCACCGTCACCGAGGAGTCGATCTCCCAGGCGCTGCTGCTGTGCCTCGAACGCGCCAAGCAGGTCGTGGAGCCCGCGGGCGCGGCGGGCGTGGCGGCGCTGCTGGAGCACTCCTACGCGGTGCGCACCCCGGTGGTGGTCCTGCTGTCGGGCGGCAACATCGACCCGCTGCTGCTGTCGAAGGTGCTGCGGCACGGCCTGGCCGGGGCGGGACGCTACCTGGTCGTGCGGTGCCGTCTCACCGACCGTCCGGGCGCCCTGGTCACCCTGCTCGGCGAGCTGGCCGACCTGGGCGTCAACGTCCTGGACGTCATGCACGAACGGGTCGCCGCCCGCCTGCACGTCGAGGAGGCCGAGGTGCTCATGCACCTGGAGACGCGCGGCCCCGAGCACTGCGAGGAGGTGCTGTCCCGGCTGCGCGAGAAGGGCTACACCCTCGTGCAGACATGAACCGGGCCCGGGGCGCCGCGCCCCGGGCCCGGTCGGCGGGCCGTCGCACAGGGACGTCACGGGGACGTCACAGGGACGGCTTGCCCGAGGTGTAGACCCACTTCTTGAACAGGTCGTCGAGCTGCTTGCCGGAGACCTTCTCGGCGAAGGCGATGAAGTCGGCGGTGGAGGCGGTGCCGTACCGGTTGACCGTCGGCCACAGCTTGACGAGCCGGAAGAACGCCCGGTCGCCGATGGTCCTGCGGAGCATGTGCAGGGTCATCGCGCCCCGGTCGTAGACCGTCGAGTGGAAGATGTCGTCGCGGCCGGGGTCGGCCGTGACCGGCTTCCACAGGTCGTCGTCGGCGGGCGTGGCGTACAGCTCGTCGAAGGTCTGCTGCGCGCTCTTGCCGGTGAACTTCTCGAAGTACAGCCACTCGGAGTAGGTGGCGAAGCCCTCGTTGAGCCAGATGTCGGCCCACCGCTCGGGCGTCACGCTGTCGCCGAACCACTGGTGGGCGAGCTCGTGGACGAGCAGGTCGGGCCGCGGGATGGTGCCCGGGCGATGTCCCAGGGCGTACACCGGGCGGCCCTGGGTCTCCAGCGCGTAGCCCACCCCGGCCTTGACGACGATGCCGCCGGTCGAGGAGAACGGGTAGCGGCCGTACAGGCTCGCCAGCCAGTCCTGGTACTGGCCGGTCTGGTCGTGGAAGTCCTTGGCGAGCTGCTCGGAGATGCCCATGCGGCTGTCGGTGGCGGTGACGCTGGGCACGCCGCGCCCGGTGCGGCCGGTCCGCACCGCGTACTTCCCGATCGCGATCATGCTCAGCTCGCTGGCCATCGGGCGGTTCATCACCCAGCGGGTGGTGGTGCGGCCGCCCTTGCTCCAGCGGCCCGCGGGGTCCCCGTTGGCGAGCGTGGTCAGGCCGTCGGGCGCGGTCAGCGTGAAGGTGTAGGTGGCCTTGTCGGTCGGGTGGTCGTTGACGGGGTAGACGGTGGCGGCGCCGATCGGCTGGTTGAGCATGATCGCGCCGTCCTCGGTGGGGATCCAGCCGGAGCGGCCGAGTGCCGGGTCGTCCACGCCCTGCGGGACGCCCGAGTACGCCACCCGGACGGTGAAGCGGGTGCCCTTGCGCAGCCCCTTGGCCGGGGTGATCTCCAGTTCCTGCGCGCCGGTGCGCCGGTAGGCGGCCTTCTTCCCGTCCACGGTCAGCGCCGAGATCGTCAGGGGCCCCTGGAAGTCCAGGTTGAACCGCGACAGGTGCTGCGTGGCCCGCGCCTTGATCGTGGTGACCGCCGAGATCCCCTTGGACGCGGGGTCGTAGCTCAGCGCGATGTCGTAGTGCGCGGCGTCGTAGCCGCCGTTGCCCATGTCGGGGAAGTAGGGGTCGCCCGCGCCGGGCGCGCCGGGCGTGAACCGCACGGCGGCGGCGCCCGCGGGCGCGGCCGTGACCACCAGGCTCGCGGCGACGCCCAGCGCCAGCGCGGCGACCTTTCTGGGGGAATTGTTCATGGCTTCGTCCTTCGGAAAGTGACGACCTCCCTCACGCTGGCAGCGCCATCCGCGTCGATCAAGCTCGTTTCGGTATCGAATCCGTTGGTCCGGAGCGGCGCGTTCCTCCCCGTCCCGCCGCCGGACCGATCCGTCCCCCCGGTCACGGAACGCGGCCGTCACGCCTCGGGGCGCAGGGAGGCGACGAACAGCCGGGTGATCTCGCGGGTGTCGTCGGCCCGCCAGGCGACGGCCAGCTCGGCGGGCGCCAGGCTGCGGACGGGGCGGCACACGACGCCGGTTCGCTGGTAGAGGAGGGCGTCGCCCTCGGCGAGCAGGGCGACGCCCACCCCGGACGCCACCGCGTCGAGCGCCGCGTCGGGGGAGGCGGCCTCGGCCGCGATCCGCGGGGGGCGGCCCCGGCGCGCGTCGCTCGCCAGCCAGAGGTCGCGCAGCGGACC
>NZ_BCQU01000179.1:0-3291 GCF_001552235.1 Actinomadura rubrobrunea NBRC 15275
GGGCGGCGAGCACGTCGGCGAGCCGGTTCGCCGCCGCGTCGAGCTCGCCGTAGGTGAGGACGGTGTCCCCGTCGATGACGGCGGGCGCGTCGGGACGCGCGGCGGCCTGCGCCTCGAACAGCCCGGTGATCGTGGCGTCCGGGACGGCGCCCGCGGTGTCGTTCCACACGGTGAGGACGCGGTGGCGCTCGTCCCCGTCGAGGAGTTCGACCCGCCCGACGGCCCGTCCGGGGTCTTCGACGAACGCTTCGATGAGCCGCCGCAGGCGGCCGAGCAGCCGGTCGGCGTCCTCCGGCCGGTACAGGTCGGGCCGGTAGTACAGGCGCAGGGTCAGCCGGGGGCCGGGCACGGCGGCGAGCGACAGCGGGTAGTGCGTCGCGTCGTAGGAGTCGACCTGGGTCACCCGCACGCCGTTGACCGACTCTCCGGTGGACGACGGGTCGTACGGGTAGTTCTCCAGGACCGTCACGGTGTCGAAGACCGCGCCGTCCCCGGCCGCCCGCTGGATATCGGTGAGACCGAGATGCTGGTGGGGCAGCAGTTCGACCTGCTGGTCCTGGATGCGTTCGAGGACGGCCGCGAAGGAGTCCGCCGGCCGGGCCCGCACCCGCACCGGCACCGTGTTGACGAACAGCCCGATCATCGACTCGACGTCCGGGAGGTCGGCGGGGCGTCCCGAGACGGCCGCGCCGAACACCACGTCGTCGCGCCCGGTGAGGTGGGCGACGAGCAGGCCCCAGGCGCCCTGGAGGGCGGTGCCGAGCGTGACGCCGTGCCGGCGCGCCAGCCTGGTCAGCCTCCGGGTCAGCCGTTCGTCCAGTTCGATCTCGGCGCGGCGCGGCGGCGTCGCGGGCCGTCCGGCCGCCTCGGGCGCCACCAGGGTCGGGCCGTCGACGCCCGCCAGGGCGTCTCGCCAGGCGCGCGCCGCGGCGTCGCGGTCCTGCCGGGCGAGCCAGGCGAGATAGGTCTTGTAGGGGGCGGGCCGCGGCAGCCCGGTGTCGTCGCCGCCCGTCGCGTACAGCGCGAACAGCTCGGTGGCCAGCAGCGGCGTGGACCAGCCGTCCAGCAGGATGTGGTGGTTGGTGAGGACGAGCCTGTGCCGCAGCGGTCCGAGCCGGAGCAGGACGAACCGCAGCAGCGGCGGGTCGGTCAGGTCGAACGGGCGGCCGCGTTCGCGCCGGGCGACGGCCGCGGCCTCGGCGTCCGGGTCGGCGGCGCCGCCGAGGTCGATCTCCTCCCACGGCGTCTCGACGCGGCGCGGGATCACCTGGACGGGGCGGCTCAGCCCTTCGTGCCAGAACGCGGCGCGGAGGTTGGGGTGGCGGCGCAGCAGCGTGCCGGCGGCGGCCCGCAGCGCGCCGGCGTCGAGCGGCCCTTCCAGGGTGAGGACGAGCTGGGCGGTGTAGACGTCCGTTCCGCCCGTGCCCGGCGACGCCTCGGCGTCGTGCAGCGCGTGGAAGAAGAACCCCTGCTGCAGCGGCGCCAGGGGCAGGATGTCCTCCAGGTCGGACCGGGTCACCGCCGCCTCCTCCATGCCTCCTGGAGCTTGTCGATCTCTCCCTGGTCGAGGTCCACCAGCAGGTCGGAGGGGGTGAAGCCGCCGGCCGACCCGCCGGCGACGTGCGCGGCCAGGCCGCGCAGCGCGGTGAACCACGCCTCGGCCAGCTCGCGCACCTCGTCCTCGGCGAGCAGCCGGTCCGGCCACGTCCACGTGGCGGACAGCTCGGGGCCGCCGGGCAGGTCCCGGGTGACCGCGTTGACCTCCAGGACGTGCGCCATCGGCATGCGCGGGTCCTCGCCGGGCGGCGTCTCCTCGGGCGCCAGGCTCCAGTCGGCGCCTTCGTCGCCGGGGGCGACGCGGCCGAGGTAGTTGAACGCGACCTGCGCGGACGGCGGTTCGGCCAGCTCCTCGGCGGCCGCCGGGTCGAGGTACCGCAGCAGGCCGTAGCCGATGCCGTTGCCGGGGATCTCGCGGAGCTGCTCCTTGACCTTCTTCAGCGCGGCGCCGAGGGCCGGGCCGCCCGCGCGGATCTCGGCCGGGTCGACGAGCCCCGGGTCCAGGCGGACGGGGTGGATCGAGGTGAACCAGCCGACCGTCCGGGTGACGTCCACACCGGGGAGAGCGTCGTCGCGGCCGTGCCCTTCGACGTCGATCAGGACGCTGGTGCCGCGGCCGCCCCGCCGCTTCCGGTGCTGGGCGACGGCCAGGGCGAGCCCGGTGAGCAGCACGTCGTCGACGCGGGCGTGGAAGGCGGCGGGCACGTCGGTGAGCAGCGGCCCCGTCACGTCGGCGGGCAGGCGCAGCGACAGCGACCTGGCCCGTGCCGCGATGTCCACGCGCGGGTCGAGGGCGCGGTCGGCGATGCGCTGCTCGGGGCCCTCCACGATGTCGAGCCACGTGTCCAGCTCCTCGGCGCGTGCCGGGTCGGACGCGGTGGCGGTGAGCCGCTGCGCCCAGCGCCGGAACGACGTCCCGACGGGCTCCAGCGCGCCGCCCGCCCACGCGGTCACCAGGTCCGGCAGCAGGACGCGCCACGACACCCCGTCCACGACCAGGTGGTGCAGCATCACCAGCAGCCGTCCCTGCGCCGGGCCCGCGTCGAACCACACCAGCTGCGCGACCGCCCCGGTCCGCGGGTCGAGCCGGTCGCGCGCCGCCAGGGCCTGCTCGGTGATGACGGCGCCGAGTTTGTCGGCGTCCAGCCCCGCCGCGTCCACCCGGACGACCTGGTCGTCGGCCCGCACGTCGCCCACCGGCCGCACGACGGGCCGCCATTCCCCTTGTCCGTTTCCGTCCCCGTCCCTGTCCTCGTCCCTGTCCTTGTCCTCGTCCTTGTCCAGGTCGACGTCGAGGCGGAGCCGGAGCATGTCGTGGTGGTCGACCACCGTCTGCCATGCGGCCGTCAGCCGGTCCAGGCCGAGGCCGGCGGGGGTGCGCAGCAGCACGGACTGGTGGAACCCGCTGATCAGGGCGGCGTCGCCGCCGACCCGCTCCCGCAGCCACGCCATGATCGGCGTGACGGGCACGGGACCGACCCCGGAGCCGGGCGGTTCGTTCTCGACCGTGTCGTCGTCGGTGACCGGTCGGGCGATGGCCGCGAGGCGTTCGACGGTCTGGTGCTGGAAGACCTCGCGCGGGGAGATCACCAGCCCGGCCCGCCGGGCCCGCGCCACCAGTTGGATCGCGATGATCGAGTCCCCGCCCAGATCGAAGAACCCGTCGTCGACCCCGACCCGCTCTAGCCCCAGCACCTCGGCGAACAGCCCGGCCAGGACCTCTTCCTGCGGCGT
>NZ_BCQU01000180.1:0-3112 GCF_001552235.1 Actinomadura rubrobrunea NBRC 15275
CGGGCCGCGGCGCCTCGGGCGCCGACGGCTTGCGCGGGGCCGCCTTGGCGTCCGCCGGCTTGGCGGACGCGCCGGACGACGCGTTGGAATTCGAAAAAGCCTCTGTAAGCCTGCGAACGACCGGCGCCTCAATCGTGGAAGACGCCGAACGAACGAACTCGCCCATCTCCCGGAGCTTGGCCATGACGACCTTGCTCTCCACACCGAACTCTTTGGCGAGTTCGTAAACCCGGACCTTCGCCACTGCACTCCCTACTCGGTCCGGGGGTGCGGCCTCCGGACCGTCGTTACCTTGCCGTACTCATCGCGGCGTGCTCATCGAGCGCTCATAGCAATCTCGGCCTGCTTCCGACTAGGCGTCGCTTACCGTTGGCCATCCTGCTGCCGCGCGTCCCGCGTCGCAAGCCGAGCTCGCAGCACGGACGTGTCGAGCGGCCCCGCCAGGCGGAAGGCCCGGGGGAACGCCCGACGTCGCTCTGCGAGCTCGAGACATCCCGGATCGGGGTGCAGATGCGCGCCCCGGCCCGGCAGCCGCCCGCGGGGATCGGGGACGACGACGCCCTCGACCGCCACGAGGCGCAGCAACTCGGACTTGGCCGTGCGAACGCGGCAGCCCACACACGTACGCAGTGGAGCCGCCCGATCGCGTGACACGAGTCTACCGCGCCGAGGCGTCGGCGGGACCTGTCGCATGCTCTCCTGATGTGGTCGCTCCCGATTCGCCGGATCCGGCCGCCTTCGCGGCCTGCGTCCCGGCGCCTCCGGCCTCCCGTCCGGCGCCGGACGGCTCGTCCTCGGACCGCCCCTTGGACTGCCCCTCGGACTGCCCCTCGGACTGCTCGGTGTCGGACCGGATGTCGATCCGCCAGCCGGTGAGCCGCGCCGCCAGCCGGGCGTTCTGCCCCTCTTTGCCGATGGCCAGCGACAGCTGGTAGTCCGGGACGATCACCCGGGCCACCCGGGCGCCCTCGTCGACCACCTCCACGTGGGACACCCGCGCGGGGGACAGCGCGTTGCCCACGAACTCGGCCGGGTCCTCCGACCAGTCCACGATATCGATCTTTTCGCCGTGCAGCTCGTGCATGACGTTGCGGACGCGGCTGCCCAGCGGGCCGATGCACGCGCCCTTGGCGTTCACCCCGGGCTTGCGCGACCGCACCGCGATCTTGGTGCGGTGGCCCGCCTCCCGGGCGATCGCCGCGATCTCCACGGTGCCGTCGGCGATCTCGGGCACCTCCAGCGCGAACAGCTTGCGCACCAGGTTGGGGTGGGTGCGCGACAGCTGCACCGACGGGCCGCGGTGGCCCTTGCGGACCTGCACCACATAGGCGCGGATCCGCTCGCCGTGCTCGTAGGACTCGCCGGGCACCTGCTCCTGCGGGGGCAGGATCGCCTCGATCTTGCCGAGGTCGACCAGGACGTTCCGGGGGTCCTTGCCCTGCTGGATGACGCCGGAGACGATGTCGCCCTCGCGCCCGACGTACTCGCCGAACGTCAGCTCATCCTCGGCGTCCCGCAGCCGCTGCAGGATGACCTGCTTGGCGGTCGTCGCCGCTATGCGTCCGAAGCCGGTCGGGGTGTCGTCGTATTCCCGGACGGCGTTGCCCTCTTCGTCGGTCTCGGTCGCCCAGACCGTGACGTGCCCGGTCTCCCGGTCGAGCTCCACCCGGGCCTTGGGCGCGGCCCCCTCGGTGCGGTGGTAGGCGATCAGCAGGGCGTCTTCGATGGCCTTGACGGCCACGTCGAGCGAGATGTCCTTCTCGCTCTCGAGACTGCGCAATGCGGTCATGTCGATGTCCACGAGGCTCCCCCCTCTAGTCCGGCTCGGCCGGCGAACGCGATTCCTCGGCCTCGTCGGCGGAGCCGCCGGGGTCGTCCAACCGCCGGAACTCCACCTGCACCCGGCCGCGCCCCAGCTCTTGGAAGTCGAAACGGCGCCTGGTCACCCCGCCGGACCCGGACCCGCCCCCGGTCCCCTTGCCGCGCCTGCCGGAGGCGCGCCCCTTCGCGGGCGGCGCTCCCTGCGCGCCGTCCGGCTCCTCGAAGGCGACGACGTCGATGACGACCGCCTCGTCGTCAGCGGACACCACCCGGCCCTCGATGCGGCCGCCGGACGTGAGCGGCGCCACCACCAGCCGCCCGGCCGCGCGCCGCCAGTGCCGCGGCTCGGTGAGCGGACGGTCGACGCCCGGAGAGGTGACCTCGAGCACATAGGGCGCGGTGCCCATCACGTCGGTCTCGTCGAGCAGGTCCGAGGCGCGCCGGCTCAGCTCGGCCACGTCGTCCAGGCTCACCCCGCCGTCGGCGTCCACGACCAGGCGCACCAGCCGCCGCCGGCCCGCGGGCCGCACGTCGACCTCCTCCAGGTCGAATCCCGCGTCCGCCACCGCCGGTCCGACCAGGCGGGTCACCTCGGCGACGACCTGCTCCCGGCTCGGCCTGCTCATGACCGGCCTCCGCGCGCGCACCGGACGGCGGTACGGCCCCGCTGAGCGTAAGGGCCGGACTCCACGCCCATGGGACCTCCAGTTTGTCGTTCTGAAACCGCGGCGTGTCCGTTGACAACTCAAGACTATCGACAGCCGGGCACCTCAGCGCCCTTTCGGACAGGTCACGGGCGCCCCGGATATGGAATGCTTGAGCCGGCCTGATGAGCGGAAGACTCGTCGCGGCCCCTCCTCGCCACACCACCCGTGGGCGTCCCCCACGAACGATTCGGTCTGGGAGACACGCTTGCCTGAGGCCCGCACGATGTCCCGGCGAGCGGTGCTGGGGGGCACCGCCGGAATCGCCCTTCCCGCGCTGGGCGGCTGCGGCCGCGCGCCCGCCGCGCCCGCCCCGGAGCTGGCGGTCCTGGTCGGCGCGATCGCGGCCGAGCAGGATCTGATCGCGCTGTACGAGGCCGCGCGCGGCGCGCACGCGTCCCTGGCGGGGCGGCTCGCCCCCGTCCTGGCCCACCACCGTGAGCATCTGGCGGTGCTGCGGCGCCACTACGTGCCCGGTTCCGGCCGGTTCGCCCGCACGGCGCCCCTGCCCGCGCCGCGGGCGCAGCGCGTGCCCGGCGACCCGTCCGGCGCGCTGGCCGCGCTGCGCTCGGCCGAGAGCCGGGCCG
>NZ_BCQU01000181.1:0-3084 GCF_001552235.1 Actinomadura rubrobrunea NBRC 15275
CCAGGCCGGGCAGGTCGAACCGGTCGGCGCGGGCCGCCGCGACGATGGCGTCGGCGGCCTCGCGCGGCACGGCGCCGATGTCGGCCTGCGCGCGGGCGAGGGCCGCCTCGGCGTCCAGCAGCGCCTGCAGCCACGCCGGGTCCCCGGTGGCGGCCTCGGTCTCCGTGCCCGCGCGCACCGGCGACAGCAGCCCCGCGTCCGGCGCGGCCGCCGCCCCGGACCCGGCGCCGCCGGCGGGCCGCCGGCGGCCGGACGTCCCGGAGTGGTCAAAGGTCAAGGAAGACGGTCTCCCGATCGCCCTGCAGATGCACGTCGAAACGATACGACGCCTCGCCGTCGCGTTCGGCGATCAGGGTGCCGCGGCGCTCCTCCGGGACCACGCCGAGCACCGGGTCGCTCGCGTGGGCGCCGGCGTCCTCGGGGAAGTACACGCGGGTGAACACCGGCTTGAGCAGGCCCCGCGCGAACACCGCCATCGCGATGTAGGGGGCGCCGTCGCCGACCCGGCCCGGCTTGACCGTGCTGAACCAGTAGTGGCCGTCGGGGTCGGTGCCGCAGCGGCCGAAGCCGGAGAAGTCGTGCCCCTCGCGGCGCAGCCCGCCCGGGCGCCGCGGGATCTCCCCGGCGGCGTCGGCCTGCCAGATCTCCAGCAGCGCGTCGGGCACCGGCTCGCCCGCGCCGTCCAGCACCCGGCCGTGCAGCCGGATCGCGCCGGCCTGCCAGGCCGGGGCGACCTTCGGTCCGTCGTCGTAGGGCAGCGCGAAGCCGTAGAACGGCCCCACCGTCTGCGACGGGGTGATGCCCAACTCGGGGGTCGTCTC
Organism: Actinomadura rubrobrunea NBRC 15275; assembly: GCF_001552235.1. Classification (NCBI taxonomy): domain Bacteria; kingdom Bacillati; phylum Actinomycetota; class Actinomycetes; order Streptosporangiales; family Thermomonosporaceae; genus Actinomadura; species Actinomadura viridilutea. Next base: position 822 of record NZ_BCQU01000181.1, read on the forward strand.
GCCGCCAACCGCCGTCACGATTCCTCCATCGGGGTCTTGCCGAGCACGATGTCGAACTGGTAGCCGAGGGCCCACTCGGGCTTGGTGGTGTCCAGGTCGAACCGCGCGATCAGCCGCTGCCGGGCCTTCTCGTCCGGGATCGACTGGAAGATCGGGTCGTACGGGAACAGCGGGTCGCCGGGGAAGTACATCTGGGTGATCAGCCGCTGGGTGAACGCCGTGCCGAACACCGAGAAGTGGATGTGCGCGGGCCGCCACGCGTTGAGGTGGTTGCGCCAGGGGTAGGCGCCCGGCCTGATGGTGACGAAGTGGTAGCGGCCGTCGTCGTCGGTCAGGCAGCGGCCCGCGCCGGTGAAGTTGGGGTCGAGCGGCGCGGGGTGCTGGTCGCCGCCGTGCGCGTACCGCCCCGCGGAGTTGGCCTGCCAGATCTCGACCAGGGCCCCGCGGATCGGGCGGCCGGAGGTGTCGAGCACCCGGCCGGTGACGATGATGCGCTCGCCGAGCGGCTCGCCCGGGTGCTGGCGGGTCAGGTCGGCGTCCAGGGGGCCCAGCTCCTGGTGGCCGAAGACGGGCGAGGTCAGCTCCACGCTCTCGGGGCCGAGCTTGGGCATCACCAGCGGTTTCGAGGGGGCCCGCAGGACCGTGCTCTTGTAGTCGGGATGCAGGTACGGAGGATGGGTCATGGCCTGGTCCCTTCTCATGCTGACATCTGCGCGGGGGCGGTCATGCCACGGTGGCGCCGGCGCCGGTTCCGCCGCCGGTCGCGTCGGCCACGGGCGGCTCGGTGCGGGCGCGGATCTCCTCGACGGTGACGCCGGGGGCGGTCTCGACCAGGACCAGGCCGTCCGGCGTCACGTCCAGCACGCCCAGGTCGGTGATGATCCGGTCGACGCAGCGCGCGCCGGTCAGCGGCAGCGAGCACTCCTTGAGGATCTTGGGGGAGCCGTCCCGGGCGGTGTGGGTCATCACCACGATCACCCGCCGGGCCCCGTGCACCAGGTCCATCGCGCCGCCCATGCCCTTGATCATCTTGCCGGGCACCGACCAGTTGGCCAGGTCGCCGCGCTCGGAGACCTGCATGGCGCCCAGCACCGCGATGTCGATGTGCCCGCCGCGGATCATGCCGAACGACAGCGCGGAGTCGAAGCAGGAGGCGCCGGGCAGCACCGTCACCGTCTCCTTGCCCGCGTTGATCAGGTCGGGGTCGACCTCGTCCTCGGTCGGGTACGGCCCGACGCCGAGGATGCCGTTCTCGGCGTGCAGCACCACGTGCCGGTCCTCCGGGACGAACCCGGGGATCAGCGTGGGCAGCCCGATGCCCAGGTTCACGTAGGCGCCGTCGGGCAGCTCGGCCGCGGCGCGCGCCGCGATCTCCTCCCGGGACCAGGGCATCAGCCCACCCCCTTCCCCGCGTCCGGCGCGGGCCGCGTCGTGCGCTTCTCGATCGGCTTGTCGGCGGCCTGCTCGGGGGTGAGGGCGACCACCCGCTGGACGAACACGCCGGGCAGGTGCACGGCGTCCGGGTCGATCTCGCCCGGCTCCACCAGCTCCTCCACCTCGGCGAGGGTGATCCGCCCGGCCATCGCGCACAGCGGGTTGAAGTTGCGGGCCGCCTTGTCGAACACCAGGTTGCCGTGCCGGTCGCCCTTGGCCGCGCGGACCAGGGCGAAGTCGGTGGTGATGGCCTCCTCCAGCACGTAGGAGCGGCCGCCGAACTCGCGCACCTCCTTGGGCGGCGACGCCACGGCCACGCTCCCGTCGGGCGCGTACCGCCACGGCAGCCCGCCCTCGGCGACCAGCGTGCCCACGCCCGCGGGCGTGTAGAAGGCGGGGATGCCCGCTCCGCCCGCGCGCAGCCGCTCGGCCAGCGTGCCCTGGGGCATCAGCTCGACCTCGATCTCCCCGGCGAGGTACTGGCGGGCGAACTCCTTGTTCTCCCCCACGTAGGAGCCCATCGCCCGCGCGATGCGGCCCGCGGCCAGCAGGCGCCCGAGGCCCCGGCCGTCCAGCCCGCAGTTGTTGGACACCACCGTCAGCCCGCGGGACCCCCGTTCGAACAGCGCATCGATCAGCACGGTGGGGACCCCGCACAGCCCGAAGCCCCCCACGGCCAGCGAGGCGCCGTCGCCGATGTCGGCGACGGCCTCCGCCGCCGAGGCCACGACCTTGTCCATGTGCCTCCCGCCACGTCGCGCGCCCCGGGCCCGTCCGCCGGCGCGGCCGCCGCTGCTCGCGCCGGTTCGCCCGCCGCCGAGGGGGGCGG
>NZ_BCQU01000182.1:0-3057 GCF_001552235.1 Actinomadura rubrobrunea NBRC 15275
GCGGCGGTCATCGCGCGCCCCCCGTTCCCCGTCGCGGCGCCCCCGGGGCGGCGCCTCGCCCTTGCGCGGGCGCGCCGGTCCGGACGGCGCCGCGCCGCTGCGGCTGTGTCATACTCGGGCTCCCTCGTTCTCGATCAGCTCGTCGGCGGCCTTGTCCACCTCGTCGGTGTGGTGGCCGGTCAGGGCGAAGAACACCTCGTCCAGGCTGGCCTTGCGCAGCGTCAGCTCCCCGACGGCGACGCCCGCCTCGTCCAGGCGGCGCACCACCGCCGGCATGACCGCCGGGTCGGTGACCGGGGCGGAGACCAGCCCGTCGCGCACCTCGGGGGCGCCGCCGGTCAGGTCGGCGACGACCCTCGCCACGGTGGCCTGGTCGGCCTCGCGCACCGGCCGCACCTCGAGCACCCGGCCGCCGGCCTGGGCCTTGAGCTCGTCGGAGCTGCCCTGCGCGATGACCCTGCCGCGGTCGATGACGATGATGTCGTCGGCGAGTTGGTCGGCCTCCTCCAGGTACTGGGTGGTCAGCAGCACGGTGACGCCGTCGTCGGTGAGGCCGCGGACGATGTCCCACAGGCCGCCGCGGCTGCGCGGGTCCAGGCCGGTGGTGGGCTCGTCCAGGAACAGGATGCGCGGCCGCCCGACCAGGCTGGCGGCCAGGTCGAGACGGCGCCGCATGCCGCCGGAGTAGGTCTTGGCGGCGCGGTCGGCGGCGTCGGTCAGCTCGAAGCGCTCCAGCAGCTCGGCGGCGCGCGCCTTGGCCTCGCGGCGCGGCAGGCCCAGCAGGCGCCCGATCAGCACCAGGTTCTCGGTGCCGGTGAGCATCTCGTCGACCCCCGCGTACTGCCCGGTGAGGCCGATGAGCTGACGCACCTGGTGCGCCTGCCGCACGACGTCGTAGCCGCCGACCTCGGCGGTGCCCGCCGTGGGCTCGATCAGCGTGGCCAGGATGCGGGTGGTGGTGGTCTTGCCGGCGCCGTTGGGGCCGAGCACGCCGAGCACGGTGCCGGGCTCGACGGTGAACGAGACGCCTGCCAGCGCCTGCGTCTCGCCGAACCGCTTCACCAGGCCGTCGGCCCGGATGGCGTGGGTCATGGATGGGCTCCTCGGTCCATGGTCACGAGGTCGATCGCCGGTGGATCGACCTGGGCCAGCGAAAGGCGGTTCTCGTCATGAGACCGGACAAACTACGCGGTGCCCCGGCCGCCGCGCACCTCCTTTTTCCCGGCGTCGCCGACGCGATGCCGGCGGTTCGGGGACCGTTCCGGCCACCATCGCACACGGGTCTGACAGATCGCTCGAGAGCCGCGTCCGGCCGGGCGCGGCGGCGGCAAGTGACCTGGTGAGGGGGGACGGGCGTCCTAAACTCGGTGGCGTGACGACGGTGCGGCGCACCCAGGAGCCCGGCGGCGGGACGTCGCACCCGCCGCGCCTGCGGCCGCCCGCGCACCGGGTCGCGCGCCGGGCCATCGCGCAGTGGGCGATCGAGTCGGCCCTGCTGTGGGGCCTGGCCTCCGGCCTGGCCTGGGGCGCGGCCGCCTGGGTCGACGGCTGGGACGGCGCGCGGCGCTGGGACGGCCTGCTCGGGTGGCTGGGCCAGCGCGTCTGGTGGCTGCCCGTCGTGGTGGCCGCCGTCGGGGCGGTCATGACGGTGCTCGCGCCGGTGTGGCGGTACCGGGTGCACCGCTGGGAGGTGAGCGCCGACGTCGTCTACACCCGGACGGGGTGGTTCAACCGCGAGTGGCTGCTGGTCCCGGTGAGCCGCATCCAGACCGTCGACACCGAGCAGGGCTGGATCGAGCGCATGCTGGGCCTGGCCACCATCGAGATCAACACCGCCTCGCACGCCGGGTCGTCCGAGGTCGCCGGGCTGCCGGTGGACGTCGCCGCGCGCCTGGCCGAACGGCTCGCCCACCGGGCGCACGACCTGCGCGACGACGCCACGTGAACGCGCCCTCCGCCGACTCCCGCACCGTGCGCGCCGCGCGGCCGCGCGCGGCGCGGCTGCATCCGCTGACGTTCGTCGTGGGCGCCGTGCGGGAACTGCTCGCGCTGCTGGCGGCCGGGGCCGCCGGGCTCGTCGTGGGCGGCCTGTCCACGGCGTTCTACTTCACCCTGGCGGGGCTGGCCTTCGGGCTGGTCGTGCATGTGGCGACCTGGGCGACGTTCACCTACACGCTCTACGACGACCGGCTGGAGCTGCGCCGCTCCCTCATCGGCCGTTCGGTCAAGGCGATCCCGCGCGACCGCATCCGCGGCGTCGACGTCAGCGCCGCGCTCCCGCACTGGCTGCTGCGACTGGCCATCGTGCACATCGACGCGGGCGCGGACGGGGGAGAGGGCGTGCTGAACGCCGTCTCGCGGCAGGAGGCCGAACGGCTGCGCCTTCTCTTGACGGGCCGCACTGTGTCCCCGGAGGAGCCGGTGCGCGCGCCCGAGCGCGTCCTGGCGCGGATCCGCCCACGTTGGTTCGTGTACGCGCCGTTGAGCGGCGCGTACCTGCTGACCCCGTTCGCGGTCGCGGGCAGTTTCCTGGGCACGCTCTACAACCTGGGCGACGACCTGGGGTTCATCACGCGCGAACGGGTGGAGAGCGTGAGCCATGACGTGGTCGGCCTGCCGACCGCCGCGGTCGTCGCCGCGGCGGCGATGGTCGTGCTGGCCATGCCGGTCATGTCGGTCGTCGCGTTCGCCCTGTTCAACTGGGACTTCACCGTGTACGAGCGGGACGGCTCCGTGGTGGCCCGGCGCGGGCTGGTCACGCGCCGCACCGTCTCCCTGGAGCGGCGCCGGCTGCGCGGCGTGGAGCTGGCCGACAATCCGTTCGAACGCGCGGCCGGGGTGGTGCGGCTCGGCGCCCTGGTGACCGGGCTGGGGGACGCGGCGCACCGCGGACGACTGCTGCCCGCCGCTCCGCGTCCGGTCGCGGCGGACCTGGCGCAGCGAGTGCTCGGCTCCGTCCCCGCGCCGCTCGTCGGGCATCCGCCCGCCGCGCGCGGGCGCCGCGTGGTGCGGGCGACCGCGCCGCCGCTCGGCCTGGCCGCGCTGGCGCTGCTGGCG
>NZ_BCQU01000183.1:0-3029 GCF_001552235.1 Actinomadura rubrobrunea NBRC 15275
TGCGCCGTCAGGGACTTGAACCCCGAACCCGCGGATTAAGAGTCCGCTGCTCTGCCAATTGAGCTAACGGCGCTTGTCTCGTTGGGGGCTGTCCCCCTCGCGACACCCAGAAGGTTAGCAGGACCTGAGGTGCAGCGCGAATCGGTTACTCCTTGGCCTCCAGGACGCTGACCATGCCGCGCCACAGGGCGATGGCGGTGGCGCGGGAGCTGACCCCGAGCTTGGAGTAGATGCGGTTCACGTGGTTCTTGACGGTCTTCTCGCTGAGGAAGAGCTGGCGGGCGATCTCGCCGTTGGAGCGGCCGCTGGCGATCAGGTCCATGACCTCGGCCTCGCGGGCGGACAGGCCGAGGCTGACGCGGTTGGCGTCGCGGACGCTGCGGATCAGGTCGCGGACGGTGAAGGAGCCGCGGACCAGGTGCCCGGAGGCGCCGTTGCGGATCGCGGCCTCCACGGCGCCCTGGTCGTCGGGAGCGGCCAGGACGAAGACGCGGGAGGAGCGGCTGAGGGGAGCGGCGGCCTCGCGGGCGGCGGAGGCGTCCAGCAGGACGATGTCGGGGCGCAGCTTCGCGGCCAGGTCGACGGCCTCGCCGCCGTCCGCGGTCTCCGCGATGACCTGCAGTTCCTCGCTCTCGGACAGCAGCGCGACCACCTCGGCGCGGTCGTGGGGGTTGCCGTCCACCACCAGCACGCGCAGAGGGGCCGTTTCGTCGACACTCATCCCGTCTCCGGCGGTCGCCTTGGGGTGCCCTTGTCATTTATAAGGTCGGAGCATAACCGGCCGATCATCAGGAGCCAACGAACCTGGTCAAGAAATCGGCGGGCGGGCCGGCGGCCGCGGGCACGACAAAGGGCCCGACCGCCTGGGGCGGCCGGGCCCTCGCTTGGGGTGAGTGAGGGGACTTGAACCCCCGACACCCAGGACCACAACCTGGTGCTCTGCCGACTGAGCTACACCCACCGCGGCCGGGATCCGATCCCGGCTGAAGAAAGTGTAGCGGTTTCCGGCGGGTGGTTCGCCACCGGGTTTCTCAGCCGGAACCGACGACCTGGGCGGCCAGCGCCCGCGCCGTGTCGGAGTCGGGCCCGGGCTGGGGGACGAAGACGGCGGCCCGGTAGTAGCGCAGCTCCTGGATGCTCTCGGTGATGTCGGCGAGAGCCCGGTGGCCGCCCTTCTTCTCGGGGCTGGCGAAGTACACGCGCGGGTACCAGCGGCGCGTCAGCTCCTTGATGCTGGAGACGTCGACCATGCGGTAATGCAGGTGCGCGTCCAGGGCGGGCATGTCGCGGGCGAGGAACGAGCGGTCGGTGGCGATGGAGTTGCCGCACAGCGGGGCCTTCTTGGCGTCCCGGACGTGCGAGCGGATGTAGCTGAGCACGGCGTCCTCCGCCTCGGCCAGGGTGACGCCGCCGGGCAGCAGGTCCAGCAGCCCGGACGCCGTGTGCATGTCGCGCACCACCTTCGACATGCGGGCGAGTGCCTCCTCCGGAGGCTTGATCACTACGTCGATCCCCTCGTCGAGGATGGTCAGCTCGCTGTCGGTCACCAGCGCGGCTATCTCGATCAGCGCGTCGTGGCGCAGGTCGAGACCTGTCATCTCACAATCGATCCAGACCAGCCGCTCGTTCACTTTATGCCCTCTCACCTGCGATGACTCTGATCCAGATCACCCCAGCTGGTGACCAGAGTCCGGCCAACGTGAAGTCGGTCACACGGTCGCCGCGGGGCGGCCTGACCTCCTTCAACACCTGCTTCGCAGCCAGGGTATGACGGTCGGTGGCGGCGCACGACCAGGGGCAGTGATCAACGCGATCGGATGAGAGGGCGGGGACTTCTTACGAAGCGTGCGCGCGGTCGGCGATGTGGGGCGGCACGGGGATGCCGGGACGCAGGCGGTCGTCGGGCACGGGCTCCCCGAACGTCTGGCGGACGGGCAGCACTCCGGCCCACACGTCCAGGGCGTAGTCCTCCTCCTCGTCCTTTGGGCCGCCCGTGCGCGTCTTCACCGAGGCCTCTTCCAGGGAGAGGGCGAGCACGGCCACGGAGGCCAGCTCCTTGCGGGTGGGAAGGCGCGCGGTCGTCCACTGGCCGGGGGCGATGTGTTCGGTGATGGCGCGCAGCCCCGCGAGCTTCTCCTCGGGGTCGGTGAGGAGACGCGGCACGCCGTAGATCATGGCGCTGCGGTAGTTCATCGAGTGGTGGACCACCGAGCGGCCCAGCACGATGCCGTCCACAAGCGTGACGGTGACGCAAATCTCCTGGGACGGGGCGGTGCGCAGGCCGGCGGACCCAGTGGACCCGTGGACGTACAGGGTGTCGTCGACGCGTCCGTAGCCGGTGGGGATCACGCGAGGAGTGCCGTCGATCACGATCCCGAGGTGGCAGACCATGCCGCTGTCCAGCACCTCGTACAACGCGGAGCGTTCGCTGCGGGCGCGCTCGCGCATGCGGCGGACGGTGGTGCGCTCGGTAGGGGACAGGGGTGATGTGCTCATGGAGCCGTACGCTAGGAAGAAAGTGGCCTGGCTTGTATGGCCACTTCGTGACGATTATGGGAGGCCACTTTGCCGATGCGGCTGGTCGGTGAGCTTCCGCTGACGGTGGACCGCTCCGCCCCGGAGCCGATGAGCGTCCAGCTCGCGGGGCAGCTCCGGTCCGCGATGACCGAGGGGCGGGTGGCGCCGGGGGAGCGGCTGCCGTCGACGCGGGCGCTGGCCAAGGCGCTGGGCGTCAGCCGCACGGTCGTGACGGAGGCGTACGAGCAGCTCTACGCCGAGGGGTGGCTGGAGGGGCGGCACGGCTCCGGAACGTATGTCACCGACATCGCGGCGCCTTCGGACGAGGTCGCTCCTGCCCCGTTCGAGTCCCGCGGCGGGGAGAGGCCGTCCTGGGAGCGCACGGAGACCGGTGTGATCGATCTGCGGCCGGGGGTGCCCTGGATCGGCGCGCTGGACACCCCGGCCTGGCGGCGCGCGTGGCGGCTGGCCGCCGGCGTGCCGCCCGCGACGCGTCCCGACCCGCGGGGCCT
>NZ_BCQU01000184.1:0-2762 GCF_001552235.1 Actinomadura rubrobrunea NBRC 15275
GGCCGCGGCGGCGCGGCCGCCGGGCGAGGCCGGGCGCCTGCGCCGCCCGTCCCGCCGGGTAGCCTTCGGGGCATGCTGACGATCGAGCGTGCCCTGGTCGACAAGATCGTTGCGCATGCGCGCGCCGACCACCCGGACGAGGCCTGCGGCGTGATCGCCGGTCCGATCGGGTCCGACCGGCCGACCCGGTTCATCGCGATGACCAACGCCGAGCGGTCCCCGACGTTCTACCGCTTCGACTCGATGGAGCAGCTGAAGGTGTGGCGGGAGATGGACGACCGGGACGAGGAGCCGGTGGTCATCTACCACTCGCACACCGCCACCGAGGCGTACCCGTCCCGCACCGACGTGTCCTACGCCTCCGAGCCGAACGCGCACTACGTGCTGGTGTCCACGCGCGACCCCGAGGAGATCGAGTTCCGGTCGTTCCGGATCGTGGACGGCGAGATCACCGAGGAGGAAGTGAAGATCGTCGACCGCTACGAGTGAGCCGCCGGGCCGTGCGGCCGGCCGGGGCCGCGGGGCCGGAGCGGGCGCGGCGGGCGGCCGATCGGCGGCGCGGTCGCGAAAGGTAGACTGGCCGCCATGTGGACGAGCGGGCAGTCGGGGCCGGGCGCGGCGCGCCGAGCGCCGGCCGGCGTCCCGCCGGTGCCGCCGCGGGCGGTCCGCTCCATCCTCGCCGGGTCCCTGCGGGGAGCCGCGTCCCCCTGCCCCGTACAGAGCTTCCTGTTCGGGCACTCGCGCGCCGAGGTCGTCTACGACTGTCGCTGACGCGCCTGATCCCGCCTGGAATTCCCAGACCCCCCGCCTGGTTGTGATGCCCTGGGCGGGAGGCCGTATCACGACCGGGGGGCGTGGGGAGGTCCCCACGGAAGTCTCGACCCGAAGGAGATCATCGCGATGGCGATCGAGGTCCGGATCCCGACGATCCTGCGCCAGTACACCGGCGGCGCCAAGACCGTGGAGGGCAAGGGCGGCACGCTCGACGAGCTGTTCTCCGACCTGGACACCCGCCACCCGGGGCTGCGCGAGCGGCTGGTGGACGGCAACGGGCTGCGCAAGTTCGTCAACGTGTACCTGAACGACGAGGACGTGCGGTTCCTCGGCGGCCTGGAGACCAAGGTGGCCGACGGCGACAACGTCACGATCCTGCCGGCCGTCGCCGGCGGCTGATCCCGGGGCGCCGTGCCGATGCGTTTCGACTCCCTGCTGGACTCCCTGGGCCGCACCCCGCTGGTCGGCCTGCCCCGGCTGTCGCCGAGCCCCGAGGTGCGGCTGTGGGCGAAGCTGGAGGACCGCAACCCCACCGGCTCGGTCAAGGACCGGCCCGCCCTCTGGATGATCGCCAAGGCGGAGAAGGAGGGCCGGCTCAGCCCGGGCTGCACGATCCTCGAGCCCACCTCCGGCAACACCGGCATCTCCCTGGCCATGGTCGCCAAGCTGCGCGGCTACCGCATGGTCTGCGTGATGCCGGAGAACACCTCGGCCGAGCGGCGCCAGCTGCTCGAGATGTGGGGCGCGCGGATCATCTTCTCGCCGGCGGCGGGCGGCTCCAACGAGGCGGTGCGCGTGGCCAAGCGCCTGGCCGAGGAGAACCCCGACTGGGTCATGCTCTACCAGTACGGCAACGAGGCCAACGCGCAGGCGCACTACGAGACGACCGGCCCGGAGATCCTGGAGGACCTGCCGACGGTCACGCACTTCGTGGCCGGGCTGGGCACCACGGGCACGCTCATGGGCGTCGGCCGGTACCTGCGCGAGCACCGGCCCGACGTCAAGATCGTGGCGGCCGAGCCGCGGTACGGCGAGCTGGTGTACGGGCTGCGCAACCTCGACGAGGGCTTCGTCCCCGAGCTGTACGACGAGTCGGTGCTGACCACGCGGTACTCGGTGGGCTCGGCCGACGCGCTGCGCCGCACTCGCGAGCTGCTGGAGCAGGAGGGCATCTTCGCCGGCATCTCCACCGGCAGCGCCCTGCACGCGGCGCTGGGCGTCGCGGCCAAGGCCGTCAAGGCCGGGGAGCGGGCCGACATCGTGTTCGTCGTCGCCGACGGCGGCTGGAAGTACCTGTCGACGGGGGCGTACTCCGGCACGCTGGAGGAGGCCGAGGAGCGCCTGGAGGGCCAGCTCTGGGCCTGACCGGCTCCCTCTTCCGGCGTGCCCCGTTGCACCGCAAGTTGCGGCCGTACGGCCTGCTGTGGCCGCGTCCCCGCGTCGGCGGCGGCTGCCTCAGGGGATAGAGTTCCTGCTCGAACGTGATTCTAGATCCGTGCCGTCCGGAGCCGGGGCGGGCGGGATCCGGGAGAGACGGGATGAGCGAGCTGAAGCGGCGCGGCGTCGTCCGCGCGCGGGGGACGAGCGAGGAGGGAGGGCGGCGCCCGCTCGGCGCCGCGGAGGCGAGCGGGGGCGGCCGTGAGCAGGTTCGGTGACGCGACCGCGGTCGAGCGGGTCGGGGAGGGTCGGTACCGGGTCGAGCTCGACGGCGCCTTCGGCTTCGCCGAGGCCCTCAACGGCGGCTACCTGATGGCCGTGCTGGCCCGCGCCGCCGTCGACGCCTCCCCGCACCGCCATCCCGTCGCGACCTGCGCGAACTTCCTGCGGGTGGCCAAGGCGGGCCCGGCCGAGGTGCGGGTCGAGCAGCGCAAGACCGGGCGCACCGCCACCGCCGCGCACGTCTCGCTCGTCCAGGACGACCGGGTCGCGGTCGACGCCCTGATCACCACCGCCGACCTGGCCCCGGACGCCGAACCCGACTGGGTCGG
>NZ_BCQU01000185.1:0-2718 GCF_001552235.1 Actinomadura rubrobrunea NBRC 15275
GCGGGGGTGACGTTCTCCCCGGACGGCCGGACGATGTTCGTCAACGTCTACGAACCGGGCACCACGTTCGCGATCACCGGGCCGTGGCGCCGGCACTAGCCGCCGCTCCCCGTCGACTCGAGGCGCGCGCCGCGGCCACGGCGCGCGCTGCCTGACCGCGCCGAAACGGCGCGGCCCCGCCCGGGACCGCGGTCGAGCCCGGGCCGAGGATGCGGCGGTCGTGCCGGTCTGCCCGGTGGGACCCCGAGCCGCCGCCGAGTGTCGGCGCGGCCCGGTCACCGGACCGGTGGCGGGGGCGGGGCTCAGGACGGCGGCCAGCTGATCAGTGCGTGGCCCCAGGTGAGGCCGGCGCCGAACCCCGCCAGCAGGACCAGTTCGCCGGGGGCGATGCCGCGGGTGCGCACGGCGCGGTCCAGGGCGTAGGGGAGGCTGGCGGCGCCGATGTTGCCGACATCCTGCCCGGCGATGACGAGCTGCTCGGGGTCCAGGCCGGCGCGGGGCGCCAAGGACTCCACCAGCTTGGGGTTGGGCTGGTGCGGGACGACCAGGGCCAGGTCGGCGGGCTTGATCCCCGGCGGCGTCGGTGGCCTCGGCGACCGGCCGGGGGAAGATGTCGACGATGAACGTGCGGACGGCGGCGGCGTCCATGTGGATGGTGTGGCCGCCGTCGGCCAGGGTGGCGGCGCTGGGCGGGGTGCGGCTGCCGCCGGCGGGGATGATCGCGGCCTCGGCGCCGGTGCCGTCGGCGCCCAGCGCCAGCGAGGTGATGCCGTAGGGGGCGGGGACGGGGCCGACGACGGCGGCCGCGGCGCCGTCGCCGACCAGCGCGGCGGTGGCCCGGTCGGCGGGGTTGAGGAACTTGGAGAACACCTCCACGCCGATCACCAGCGCCAGCGGGGCGGAGCCGCGCTGGGTGGCCAGCCAGCCGACGGCGGCCTGCAGGCCGAACACGAACCCGGTGCAGGCGGCCGCGACGTCGAACGCGGCGGCTCGGCGGGCGCCCAGGCGGGCCTGGACGCGGCAGGCGGTGGGCGGGCCGAGCTCGTCGGGGGTGGCGGTGCCGACCACGATCAGGCCGAGGTCGGCGGGCCGCGCTCCGGCGGCGTGCAGGGCGCGTTCGGCGGCCGCCAGGGCCAGGTCGGAGGCGGCCTGGCCGGGCGCGGCGACGTGCCGGCGGCGGATGCCGGTGCGCTGCTCGATCCATTCGGGGGCCAGGCCCAGGTCGCGCGACAGCTCCTCGCTGGAGACGGTGCGGTCGGGCAGGTAGGACCCGGTGCCGCGGATCGCCCAGCGCGGGCCGCCGCCGGCGTGGTGCGTGTGCTCGTTCGTGCGGGGCGTGCTCATCCGCGCGTGCTCCCCTCACCGGCCGCATGGCCAGGTCGCCGGACTGTCTGGTTCGCTCGCCCGCCGGGCGGTCCGAGAGGCCCGGTGGTCGCCGGTGCCCGCCGCGCCGACCGAACGAACGGTTGTCAGGCCGCAGCCATGAGCGAATAATCCCATTCCGTAACTTTTCGTCCATATCCGGCGGCTCAGGGAACTTTAGCTACATAGCCAAGAGAGCCTGGCGCCGGAGTAAGGAGACCGCCGTGTCCTTCCTGCTCTCGCCGTCCGCGCAGCCCCCGCCGTCCCCCCGGCCGTCCCCGCCGCCGGCCCTGTGGACGCCGGGGGACAGGCCGCCGGACGGGTACGCCTTGCTGTTCCCGGGCACCGGCGCGTCCGGCGGGCCAGGGCTGGGGGCCCTGGCCGGATCCGGTCCCGCCGCGCACCGCATCGTCACCGACGTGCTGGACGCCGTCCAAGAGGGACTGCCGCGCGACTGGCCGTCGCTGCGGCGCGTCCTGCTGGACGACCCGGCGTCCTACCGCGCCGCCGCCCGCACCCCCGGCGTGGCGCAGCTGGCCGACTACGCCACCTCGGTCGCCGTCGACCGGGTCCTGCGCGCCGCCGGCGCGACCCCGGGCTTCGCGGTCGGGCAGAGCTTCGGGGAGATCGCCACGCTGGTGAGCGCGGGAGTGTTCACCATCGCCGACGGCGCCCGCATGGCGGTGGACGCCGTCGGGGTGCTGGCCCGGCACGGCCGCGGCGGCGGCATGGCCCTGCTGCAGACCGCGGAACCGCGCGCCCAGGCCCTCATCGACCGGGCGGGCGCCTCCGGCGAGGTGGTCGTGGCGTGCGTGAACGCACCGGAGCTGACGGTGGTCAGCGGCCCGGACGACCCGCTGGAGCGCGTCGTGGACACCGCCCGCGCGGACGGCGCCCGGGCGACGCGGCTGGCGGTGCCCTACCTGTCGCACCACCCGGCGATGGCCGCCGCGGGCGACGAGTGGTACGCGATGGTCCGCGACGTGCCGCGCCGCCCCCTGCAGCTGCCGGTGTACTCGCCGGTGCGCGGCCGCGCCTACACCGACGGCGACGACCTGCCCCGGGCGCTGGCCGACTGCATGGCCCACCCGCTGCGGCTGCCGCCGATCCTGCGCGCCGTCCACGACGCGGGCGCCACGGCGTTCGTGGAGGCCGCCCAGGGCGACACGCTGTGCCAGTGCGTCCGCCTGACACTGCCCAAGGCGCGCACCTGGGCGCCGCTGCACCAGGCGCCGCGCGGCGCCCGCCCCCGCGCCGCCGGCCCCGGCCCGTCCAACGGGCGCGACGCGGCCGCGTCCCCGCAACCGCCCGCCGCCCCAACCGCCGACACCTGATCGCGACAGGAGGGCCGTCATG
>NZ_BCQU01000186.1:0-2651 GCF_001552235.1 Actinomadura rubrobrunea NBRC 15275
CGGCGCCCGCGCGGGCCGCTCCGCGGCGGCCGCGCGGTCGGCGTCGCGCCGGTCCGCGGAGCGCCCGGACGACGGGTCGGCGGAGCGGTCGCCGCGCCGGTCGGGAGACAGCTCGGCCAGCCGTTCGGCCAGCCGGTGCAGGCCCCGGTAGGCGGCGGTCCGGACCGCACCGGGCCGCTTGCCCAGCACCCGTCCCGCCTCCTTGGCGTCCAGGCCCACCACCACCCGCAGCAGCACCGCCTCGGCCTGCTCCTGCGGAAGGCCCGCGATCAGGGCGACCGCCGCGTCCGTGGACAGCCGCGCCAGGGCGTCGCGTTCGGTGTCGTCCCCGCCCACCAGGTCGGTGAGCTCGTCGATCGGCGCGCTGGTGTCGGGACGGCGGCTGACCCGGCGCAGATGGTCGAGCGCGCGGTGCCGCGCCACCGTCGACGCCCACCCCCGGAACCGGTCGTAGTCGCCCGTGAACGAGCCGATGTCGCGCGCGATCTGCAGCCAGGCGTCCGCGGCCACGTCCTCGGCCTCCGGGCCGACCAGCGCCCGCAGGTAGCGCAGCAGCCGCGGCTGCAGGTCCCGGTACAGCGTCCGGAACGCCGCCTCGTCCCCGGCCTGCGCGGCCCGCAGCGCCGCCTCGAGCCCCGGGTCCCGCGGCTCGGCGCGGCGGCCCCTCCGACGTCCGCTCATGAGCGACCGGACGGCCGGGTCCAGGTGTTCACCAAGGCTTCCTCAAAACGGGGGGTCGGGGTCGGACGCGCAGGGCGTGCGGCGGCGTCCGCGGCGCCGTCCGCGGCGCCGTCGAGCTCGCGCGGGCCGCACGGCGCCCCGGGCGGATCGGCGCGCGTTCCATCGCCGCAGCCGCACTCCACGTCACGAGAAAAGGACCACTTCACATCGAGGACCCAAGTCTCCGCAAAGGACCGCTTCGTGGCAAGGACACCTCAGTAAAGCAGCACTCCAGGCGACATGTACGGACGTTGTCCGACCCGGTCGCAAGCCCCGGCGCCCCGCGGCGGGGGACGACCGGCGCGTCCAGGACCCGGGAAGGCCGGCGCGCGATCACGCAGGCCATGGCCCCCTCCGCGGCGCCGAGCGGGCGGCGGGCGGTCAATCACCCGATACTCTGATAGCCGATCCCAGAAGCCTCCAAGGACGGGTCCAGACGTGTTCGAGACGCTCTCCGACCGGTTGACGACGGTCTTCTCGTCGCTGCGCAGCAAGGGACGGCTCTCCGAGGCCGACATCAACGCGACGGCCCGCGAGATCCGCGTCGCGCTGCTGGAGGCCGACGTCGCCCTGCCCGTGGTGAAGGACTTCATCGCGCGGGTCAAGGAACGCGCCCGGGGCGCGGAGGTCTCCCAGGCCCTGAACCCGGCCCAGCAGGTCGTCAAGATCGTCAACGAGGAGCTCATCGAGATCCTCGGCGGCGAGACGCGCCGGATCCGTTTCGCCAAGAACCCGCCCACCGTGATCATGCTCGCGGGTCTGCAGGGCTCCGGTAAGACCACGCTGGCCGGCAAGCTGGCCCGTTGGCTGAAGCAGGAGGGGCACACGCCGCTGCTCGTCGCGGCGGACCTGCAGCGCCCCAACGCCGTCCAGCAGCTGCAGGTGGTGGGGGAGCGCGCCGGGGCGGCGGTGTTCGCGCCCGAGCCCGGCAACGGCGTCGGCGACCCGGTGGACGTGGCGCGCCGCTCGCTCGACCACGCCCGGCACGCCCAGCACGACGTGGTCGTCATCGACACCGCCGGACGGCTCGGCGTCGACGCCGAGATGATGCGGCAGGCCGCCGACATCCGCGACGCCGTCCGGCCGCACGAGATCCTCTTCGTCGTCGACGCGATGATCGGCCAGGACGCGGTGACCACCGCCCAGGCGTTCCTCGACGGCGTCGGCTTCGACGGGGTCGTGCTCACCAAGCTCGACGGCGACGCCCGCGGCGGCGCCGCGCTGTCGGTGCGGCACGTCACCGGCCGTCCGATCATGTTCGCCTCCACCGGGGAGAAGCTGGAGGACTTCAACGTCTTCCACCCGGACCGGATGGCCGGCCGCATCCTCGACATGGGCGACATCCTCACCCTGATCGAGCAGGCCGAGCAGGCGTTCGACGCCGCCCAGGCCGAGCGGATGACCACCAAGTTCGCCTCGGGCGAGGACTTCACCCTCGAGGACTTCCTCGAGCAGATGATGATGATCCGCAAGCTCGGGCCGATCGGGAACCTGCTGGGCATGATGCCGGGCATGGGGCAGGTCCGCGACCAGATCAAGCAGATCGACGACCGCGACCTGGACCGGGTGGCCGCCATCATCCGCTCGATGACCCCCGAGGAGCGGCGCAACCCGAAGATCATCAACGGCTCGCGGCGCGCCCGCATCGCGCGCGGCTCCGGCGTCACCGTCGGCGAGGTCAGCAGCCTGGTGACCCGCTTCTTCGAGGCGCAGAAGATGGTGCGGCAGATGGCGGGCGGCCTCGGCATCCCCGGCATGCCCGGCCGCCGCAAGGCCGCCAAGGCCGCCAAGGCCAAGAACAAGAAGGGCAAGCAGCGCAGCGGCGACCCGCGCAAGCGCGCCGCGGCCGCGCGCGGCCCCAAGCAGCCCGCCGCCGCCCCGGACGGGGCCGCCCCCACGGGCCTGCCGCCCGGCCTCGGCGGCCTCGGCGG
>NZ_BCQU01000187.1:0-2543 GCF_001552235.1 Actinomadura rubrobrunea NBRC 15275
CTCCCGGTAGGTCGCGGCCAGCCGCTCGTCGGCGGCGTACCGCTCGGCGACGTCCTTGCTCACCCGGCGACCCAAGGCCATGGCGGTCCCCTCCTTCGTCCGCGGCCGTGACCGGCCGTGCTCGACTCTACCCGGCCGTGACGGCCGTCCGTCGCACGTGATCGAGGTGTGATCGGGGTAAGCGTACGCCCGTCGCCGGCGTGTCGTGACAGCGGACACCCCGCCCGCGCCCTTTACGTAGTAAGGTCAGTGCTCGTCATGGTTCGGCAACCGAGCATCAACGCCCAGCACCGCCCGCCGCTGACCATCGAGCGGATCATCGAGGCGGCGCTGCGGATCGTCGACGGCCAGGGCCTGGGGCGGCTGACCATGCGCCGCCTCGGCGACGCCCTCGAGGTGGAGGCCATGGCCATCTACCACCACCTGCCCCGCGGCAAGGAGCAGCTGCTGGACGGCCTGGTGGCGCACGTGGCCGACGCGCCCGCCCCGGTCGACGACTCCGCCGATTGGCGGGACGCGCTGCGCCGCTGGGCCGCCGCCTACCGCGAGCGCCTGCTGGAGCACGCCGGAGTGCTGCCGCTGCTGGTCACCCGGCGCAACCCCGCCGCGCTGGCCCCCACCGCCGCCTCGCTGCGCGAGCTGATGCGCCGGGGCGGCCTGCCGGACGACGCCGCGCACGCGGCCGCCCACACGCTGCTGGCGTTCGTCATCGGGCATGTCGCGCTGGAGGTGCGCGGCACCACCGACGACGGCGCCACCGCACCGGCCGCCGCCGGCCCCGACGGCCCGGTCGACTGGCCGGCCCGCTTCGCCGCAGCGTTCGACCAGATTCTCACCGCCGTCGCTCCCTGACCCGTCCGCGGCGCGTCCGCGCGGCGCCGTCAGTCCTCGCGGTCAGTCCTCGCGGTCAGTCCTCGACGACGAGGACCTCCAGGGCGCGCGGCCCCTGGCCGCCCTCCACCCGCCGCGCCTCGGGACCGCCGGCCGCGCACGGGCCGCTGATCCAGGTCAGCGGGCGGTCCGGCCGCAGCCGCGCGACCGCCTCGGGCACGGTGCCGACGATCTGGTCGGCGTGCACCACGCACAGGTGGTAGTCGGGGACCAGGGACAGCAGCCGCCGCCCCTGCGCCCGGCCGCCGTCCAGCACGATCGTGCCGGTCCGCGCGATCGCCACGGCGCAGCCGGTCACCACGCCGTCCACCGCGGCCAGGGTGTCCAGGTCGGTCAGGCCGGTGTCGGCCACGGCCTGCACGCCGTCCAGCTCGGCCAGCCAGCCGAACGGCAGGTCGGCCGGGGCGACGACGCGCCGGGCCTCGCGCGCCCACAGCGCGGCCGCGATCGAGGTGGCCAGGTCGTCCGCGCCGGTGTGCCGGACGGTCGCGCGGTGGTCGGCGACCCGCTCGGTGAACAGCGCGATCACGTCGGCGCGGGTGGCGGCCTCGGCGGCGGTCAGCCGGCGCCGGTACCGGCGGGGGACGTCGACGCTCGTGCCGCGCTCCTCGCCGAGCGCCTCGCGCACGCGCCGCAGAATCCGCTCCCGCGAGCTCATCGGTCACCCCCATGGCGCGGCCGCGCCCGCCACCAGGCGCGGAAGCTGTGCACCGGCGGGGCGGGCAGGTCCCGGGCGTCGGTCCACTTGCCCAGCAGGCCCGGCAGCCGCCGGATGCGGCCGCCGCGCGACAGCAGCCGCGCCCAGCGCGCGCCCGAGCGCAGCGCCGCCTCGTAGCGGCCGCGGTCGGCCATCGTCCAGGCCGCGCTGCGCATCATCAGCAGCTCGGGCGTGGGCACCGGGCGGCGCCGCCGCGACTCCACCACCCTGCCCCGCAGGCGGACCAGCAGGTCCGGAATGTCGATCTTGACGGGGCACACGTCGGCGCAGGCGCCGCACAGCGTGGACGCGTACGGCAGGGAGGCGCGCGCCGCGTCCTCCACGCCCTCGACCAGCGGGGTGAGGACGGCGCCGATCGGTCCGCCGCCGCGCGGGCCGTAGGGCTCGCCTCCGGTGCGCTCGTACACGGGGCACACGTGCGCGCACGCCGAGCAGCGCACGCAGCGCAGCGCGGCCCGTCCGGCCTCGTCGGCCAGCGCCGCGGAGCGGCCGTTGTCGAGCAGCACCAGGTGCAGCTCGCTCGGGCCGTCGCCGGGCGTGACGCCCGTCCAGGTCGACACGCAGGGGCTCATCCGGTCCCCGGTCGCCGAGCGCGGCAGCAGCTGCAGCAGCACCTCCAGGTCGTCCCAGGTGGGGACGACGGCGTCGATGCCCGCCACGCAGATCAGCGTCCCGGGCAGGGTGACGGCGGCGCGTCCGTTGCCCTCGGACTCCAGCAGCACCAGCGTGCCGGTGTCGGCCACCATGAAGTCGGCGCCGCACACCGCGACGCGCGCCGACAGCAGCCGCCGCCGCAGGTGGGCGCGGGCCGCGGCGGCGAGCGCCGCCGGGTCGTCGGGCAGGTCGGGCGGCGCGTCCGGCAGCGCGCGCACGAACAGCTCGCGCAGCCGCGCCCGGTCGCGGTGGAACGCCGGGGGCGCGGGATCGGCGGGGG
>NZ_BCQU01000188.1:0-2467 GCF_001552235.1 Actinomadura rubrobrunea NBRC 15275
GGGCCTGCCGCTGGCGCCCGCCACGGTGGACCGGCTCGCCGAACGGGCCGCGCTGCCGCCCGCGCCGTGGCCCGCCGAGGCGCGCGACGCGCTCGTCGCGCTGCTGGGCGCGGGCGCGTCCGCCATCGGCGTGTGGGAGGCCCTGGACCAGGCCGGGCTGATCGTCCGGCTGATCCCCGACTGGGAGCGCGTCCGCAACCGCCCCCAGCGCGACCCGTTCCACCGTTTCACCGTCGACCGGCATCTGGTGCAGGCCGCGGCCGAGGCGGCCGCCCTCACCCGCGAGGTCGCCCGGCCCGACCTGCTGCTCGTGGGCGCCCTGCTCCACGACATCGGCAAGGGCGGGCCCGGGGACCACTCGGTCGTCGGCGCCGCCGCGGCCCGCGACCTGGGCGCCCGGATGGGGTTCGCGGACGGCGACGTGCGCGTGCTGGAGACCCTCGTCCGGCACCACCTGCTGCTGCCCGACACCGCCACCCGCCGCGACATCGACGACCCTGCGACCGTGCGCGTCGTCACCAAGGCGCTCGCGGAGGTCCCGGGACGGGAACGCGAAGTGCTGGAGCTGCTGTCGGCACTGACGGTCGCCGACGCCAAGGCGACCGGTCCGTCCGCCTGGAGCGCATGGAAGGCCCGCCAGGTGGCCGAGCTGTGCCGCCGTACCGCCGCCGCCCTCTCCGGGGGAACGCCGCCCCCTGTCCCCGTGCTCGGCCCCGAAACCCTCGCCCTGGCACGGCACGACGGGGGCGCGGTGCGCATCACAGGGGCGCGCGTCACCATCGCCGCACCGGACCGTCCCGGACTGCTGTGGCGCGCGGCGGGAGTGCTGGCATTGCACAGGCTGGCCGTCCGCTCGGCCCGTACCGTGTCGTCCCCCTCGGCCGCCTCACACGACACCGCCGTGCTCGACTTCACGGCCGTCCCCGAGTACGGCTCGCCGCCGGACCCCGCGGCGTTGGAAGCCGACCTGCGCCGCATGCTCGCCGGCAGGCTCGACGTGGCCGGACGCCTGGAACGGCGCGCACGCTCCATGCGGGTGCGTCCGGGCATCACCGTGCCGCCGCCGCGCGTCGACATCGTCCACGACGCCTCCAGCACCGCCACCGTCGTGGAGGTCCGCGCCCATGACCGGCCGGGGCTGCTGTGGCGTATCGGACAGGCCTTGGGCGAGTGCGGCCTGCTCGTGCGGGCCGCCCAGGTCGACACGCTGGGCGCCGAGGCCGTGGACGTGTTCTACGTGGTCGACGCCGAAGGACGTCCTCTCACCGACCCGGAGCTCTTGACATCGGTGCGTCGATACGTCCTGACCGCGCTGCGGTGACACCGCGCCGACGAGAAGCCCCGCTTCACGGACACAGCGACCTCTACGAGGGCTCACAGGCGGCTCGACTTGCCCTCGGAGCCTCTCAAGGCCCGCCGGCATGCGCGGCGGCAGGGGCCAACCGGTCGGCCGCCTGGTCGGGTCACTCCCCGGATTCGGCGGGCGGCTTCTTCGTGCGGCCGGGATTCGGCTTCTGCTTCTTCTTCTTTTTCTTCTTGTCTTTCTTTTTCTTCTCTTCCTTCTTCTGTCCGTTGCCGCGGTTGCCCTTGTCCGACGGTGTGTCCGCTGAGGGCGACTTGGCGGTCTGCCCAGGGGAAGGCGTCGCCGTCGGCTGCAGCAGCCGCGCACAGTAGCGGCGCACCTTGCCCTTGCTTCCGGCGGCCTCGACGAGGGCTTGGAAGGCGGCGGAACGCAACGCCTTCGCCTTCTCGCGCTTGTCGAGACGTTGGAACGTCCGGCACTGCCCCTCCAGGCCCGGGCGGGACGGCGTCGGCCTCGGGGACGGGCGGGATGCGCCGTCGGGCACCCGCCGGAGGGACGTGGACGCGGACGGGGACCGCAGCCGGGCGGGCGCCGACGACGCGGACGTGTCGCCTCCGACGACGGGCACGACGGGCAACGACCCCGTCCCCGCCGCCACCGCGACCCCGCCGCCGACCACGCCGGCCAGCGCCAGCGCCGCGACCTTGGCGGTGAAGACGCGCGAGAGCGCAAGGCGCCGCCGACCGGTCCCGCGCGGCGCCGCCTTCCGCGCCGCCGACGCGGCGCGGAAGGCGGCCACGGCCGCCTCCTCGCCCGCCAGCTCCGACTCCCGGGCGGGCGCGGCGGCGCCGGCGAGCAGCCGGGCCAAGGGGTCGTCGACGGCGCGCCGACCGTCGGCCGCGCCGTCGAGCAGACGCTCCGCCGCGGCGCGGTCGAAATCCCGGGCGAAATCCCGGCTGCCGGTGCTCATCTCACTCTCTCCAGCGCCCCATTCCCTCGAGCCGTCACGCACCCGCCTCGATCACGCCTGCCCGGCCGTCGGCCCGGGCCAGTCCTCGGCCTGCTCAGCGGCGGATTCGACGGCCGATCTCACGGCGGGCCTGCGCGCCCGCCGGATCGCCCGGCGCCGGCGCCCGCCGTCCGCCGGCGCCCGCGCGGGCCGCT
>NZ_BCQU01000189.1:0-2341 GCF_001552235.1 Actinomadura rubrobrunea NBRC 15275
GAGACGCCGCCCGCCGCGCCCGCGGCCCCCGCGGGCGGACCGGCGCTCGACCCGGGGCCGTGGCGCGAGTACCCGGCCGGGCCGGCGTTCCTCGCCGCGCTGGCGGACGGGCGGGCGCCCCGCGCGGTGTGGACCGCGCTGCCGGGCCCGGCCTGGACGGCGGCGATCGCCCGCGCCGTCGCGGTGACCCTGGCGGCCGGGCGCGGCGCGCTGGTCGTGCTCGCCGACGGACGCGACGTGGCCCGCGCGGACGCCGCCCTGACCGCCGAGCTGGGGGAGGGCCGGCACGTCGCGCTCACCGCCGAGCTCGGGCCCGCCGAGCGCTACCGGCGCTGGCTGGCGGTGCTGCGCGGCGCGGTGCGCGCGGTCGTCGGCACCCGGGCGGCGATGTTCGCGCCCGTCGCCGACCTCGGCCTGGTCGTGCTGTGGGACGACGGCGACGACGTGCACGCCGAGCCGCACGCCCCCTACCCGCATCCCCGCGAGGTGCTGGCGCTGCGCGCGCACCGGGGCGGCGCGGCCGCGCTGTTCGGCGGGTTCACCCGCACCACCGAGACCACGCAGCTGGTGGAGAGCGGCTGGGCGCACGCGCTGGCGCCCGAGCGGACGCGGATCCGGCGGGTCATGCCGCGGGTGCGGCCCGCGGGCGACGACGCCGAGCTGGCCCGCGACGGCGCCGCCCGCACCGCCCGCCTGTCGCACCTGGCGTTCGAGACGGCGCGCCGCGCGCTGGCCGACGGCCCGGTGCTGGTGCAGGTGCCGCGCCGCGGCTACCTGCCCGGCCTGGCGTGCGGGCGCTGCCGCGCCCCGGCCCGCTGCGCCGCCTGCCAGGGGCCGTTGGCGCTGAGGTCGTCCCACGCCATCCCGTACTGCCGGTGGTGCGGCCGCATCGCGGGCGACTGGCGCTGCCCCGCCTGCGGGCACATCCGCGTGCGCGCGGTCGTCGTCGGGGCGCGGCGCACGGCCGAGGAGCTGGGGCGCGCGTTCCCCGGCGTCAAGGTCAGGACGTCCGGCCGCGACGGGGTGCTCGACACGGTCGGGGCCGAGCCCGCCCTGGTGGTGTCCACGCCCGGCGCCGAGCCGGTGGCGGACGGCGGGTACGCGGCCGCGCTGCTGCTGGACGGCTGGGTGCTGCTGGGCCGTCCCGACCTGCGGGCGGGGGAGGAGACGCTGCGCCGCTGGATGAACGCCGCCGCGCTCGTCCGCCCGTCGGCGCCGGTCGTGGTGGCCGCCGAAGGGGCGCTGCCGGCCGTGCAGGCGCTCATCCGCTGGGACCCGGTCACGTTCGCCGAACGGGAGCTCGCCGAACGGCGCGGCGCGGGTTTCCCGCCGGCCGTGCGCATGGCCTCGCTCACCGCGTCCCCGGCGGCGCTCCGCGAGCTGCTTGCCGAGGTGCGCCTGCCGGAGGGCGCCGAAGTCCTCGGCCCCGTCCCGCTGCCCGCGCCGCCCTCCGCCGCGCCCGCCGACGCGGAGGGCCGGGACAGGGAACGCGCCCTCATCCGGGTGCCGCGCCGCGCCGGGCCGCAGCTGGCGCGCGCGCTGAAGGAGGCCCAGGGGGTGCGCAGCGCGCGCAAGGCTCCGGAGACGGTCCGCATCCAGATCGACCCCCTCGAGCTGGTCTGACCACTAGGGTTCTCCGAGTGGCCGACAATTGGGTGGACGAGCGGGTGCGCGACCGGGTGGACGACTGGGTCGGCGGCGTGGACGGCGCGCTGCGCGCGTGGGCGGACGAGCACGGCGACGACACCGTCGACCCGCGCGGCGCGCGGCTGCTGCTCGACCTCATGCGCGACGACCTCGGCCTGGCGGGGCCGGACGAGCTGACGCCCGCGCTGCTGCGCCGCCTGCTGCTCGAGGTGTTCCCCGACACGGTGGTCGCGAGCGCCGACGAGGTGCCCGACATCCTGGCCACCGCGCACCGCCTCGTGGCGTTCCTGGGCGAGTCCGGGGCCGTCCCGGCCGAGCGCCGCGCCGCCCTGGCCGCCGAGCTCGACGCGCTCGCGCCCCGCTTCGCCGAGGCGGTGTCGGCCGCCGACACCGCCGAGCGGCAGGCCGCGGCCGAGGTGATCCACGGGATGATGGTGGCCGAGGGGGTCGACCCCGACGACGCCGAGGCCGTCGAGCGCTGGGTGCGCGACTTCGAGGCGCTGCCGGAGGCCGAGCGCTACGCGCGCACCGAGGAGTTCCTGCGCCGGGCCGAGGAACTGGTCGTCCCGCCCGTGCGGCTGGCGCCGCAGGCCGAGCTCGCCGCGGCCGCCCGCTCGTCCCCGCTCGTCGCCGAGGCGCTGGCCGGCGGCTCCGACCGGCTGCGGCGGGCCGCGGAGGAGGCCGGGATCGCCGG
>NZ_BCQU01000190.1:0-2227 GCF_001552235.1 Actinomadura rubrobrunea NBRC 15275
TGTCCGGCGCGCCGCGGCCTCGCGGCCCCGGCCGGCGGCGGGGTCAGGCCGCGCGCCACCACACCTCGGCGTGGGTCTGCGACACCAGGCCCTCGTCCAGGACCACACGGAAGGGATTCGCCCCGATGACCGCCCACGCGCAGGCGCGGTGGTCGGCGGGGAAGCCCTTGCGCGTGACCAGGGCGAACAGCTCGTCGAACGCGGCGGAGTACAGCTCGCTCAGCTCGTCGCCGAGCCGGTCGTAGGCGCCGGACCGCAGATGCCCGGCCACCGCCTCGAGATCGCCGGCGTCCACGAGCGGCGCCGCCGCCGGGTCGTCGTCGCACAGCAGCTCGGCCGCGCGGTGGCTCGCCGCGCGCAGCTCGCCGGTGAGGCCGTCCACCTCCGGCAGCGTCGCGAACGCCGCCATGGCGTCGACGAAGTCCCGGCGCGGCCAGCCGTGCGCCTTGCCCAGGCAGTAGGGGAGGAACTCGGGGAGCTCCAGGGCGTGGGCGGCCTGCGCGACGCGCACCCAGAACTCGGCCGGCAGTTCGGCGTCGCGGCCGTTCTCCTCGGCCCACACGCCGATGTCCTGGAGGGTGTTCATCCAAAAGTGGTGCTGTCCATCCTCGGCGCATTCCCGCAGCTCGTCGGCCAGACCGCTGGCGTCCAGCAGCGCCGCGGGCACCAGCGCCCCCGCGGCGGCCAGCTGTTCCCGCACGGTCCCCTCGGGAAAGGTGAGGTCGGCGATGAGGAAGTCGGGGAGCATGGCCCGGGAACCTACCCGAACGCGCGCCGCGCCGCCCGCGGAACGACCCCCAGGAACGATCTTGCGGTGGACGGCGGGGCGGAGGGAAGGTGAACAGGATGGATGGGACACTTCGGGCGCTCGCCGAGCGGTTCACCGGGTTGCTCGGCGCGGACGCCGTCATCACCGACCCGGTGCGGCTGCGCACGTACGAGTGCGACGGGCTGACCGCGCACCGCGCCGTGCCCGGGCTGGTCGTGCTGCCCGGCACGGCCGAGCAGATCGCCGAGATCGTCCGGGCCTGCGCGGCGGCGGGCGTGCCCTACGTGGCGCGCGGGTCCGGCACGGGGCTGTCGGGCGGCGCGCTGCCGCGCACGGACGGCGTGCTCATCGTGACGTCCCGGATGCGCCGCATCCTGGAGATCGACATCCCCAATCAGCGGGCCGTGGTCGAGCCGGGTGTGATCAACCTGGACGTGACCCGGGCGGTGCGCCCGCACGGGTACTACTTCGCGCCCGACCCGTCCAGCCAGCAGATCTGCTCGGTGGGCGGGAACGTGGCGGAGAACTCCGGCGGCGCGCACTGCCTGAAGTACGGCTTCACCGCGCACCACGTGCTCGCCTGCGAGGTCGTCACGCCGGACGGCGAGATCGTCACGCTGCGGGCCGGCGACCCCGGCTACGACCTGCTGGGCGCGTTCGTCGGCGCGGAGGGCACGCTGGGCATCGCCACCAAGATCACGGTGCGGCTGACCCGGCTGCCGGAGACGGTGCGGACGCTGCTGGCGGCGTTCGACACGATCGAGGCGGGCGGCGCGGCGGTGTCGGCGATCATCGCGGCGGGGGTGGTGCCGGCCGCGATCGAGATGATGGACGCGCTGTCGATCGAGGCGGCCGAGGCGGCGGTCGGCTGCGGCTACCCGCCGGGCGCCGGGGCGGTGCTGATCGTGGAGCTGGACGGCCCGGCGGCCGAGGTGGAGCACCAGTTCGCCGAGGTGGAGCGGCTGTGCCGGGAGGCGGGCGCGTTCGAGATCCGGATCGCGGCCGACGACGCGGAGCGGGCGCTGATCTGGAAGGGCCGCAAGTCGGCGTTCGCGGCGGTCGGCCGGATCAGCCCGGCCTACATCGTGCAGGACGGCGTGATCCCGCGCACCGCGCTGCCCGAGGTGCTGGCGCGGATCGACGAGCTGTCGGCCGAGACGGGCGTGCGGGTCGCCAACGTCTTCCACGCGGGGGACGGCAACCTGCACCCGCTGGTGCTGTTCGACGACGCCGTGCCGGGCGCGGCCGAGCGCGCCGAGGAGGTGTCGGGGGCGATCCTCGACCTGTGCATCGAGCACGGCGGCTCGATCACCGGCGAGCACGGCGTGGGAGTGGACAAGGCGCGGTACATGCCCCGGATGTTCACCGAGACCGACCTGGACACGATGCAGATGGTGCGGTGCGGGTTCGACCCCGCCGGGCTGTGCAACCCGGGCAAGGTGTTCCCGACGCCCCGGC
>NZ_BCQU01000191.1:0-2217 GCF_001552235.1 Actinomadura rubrobrunea NBRC 15275
GTCCCCGCTCGTCGCCGAGGCGCTGGCCGGCGGCTCCGACCGGCTGCGGCGGGCCGCGGAGGAGGCCGGGATCGCCGGCGCGGACGCCGCCGTCCTCGCCGCGGGCGACGACGCCGCCGTGCTGGCGGCGTGGGTGCGGGTGTTCGACGCCGTGGCGACGGCCGCGCACGACCCCGCCGACGGCCTGGGCCCGGCCGAGCTGGTGCAGAACGAGCTGACCGGCGTGCTCGTCCACCTCTACGAGCAGGACGAGCCGACGCCGCCCGAACTGCTGGCCGCGGTGCTGCTCGCCCACGTCGAGCAGAAGTACCGGGTCGAGGACCGCCGCGCGGTGACCCCGGCGCTGGAGACCGCGCTGGCCGGGGAGATCGAGAACCTGGTCCGCTGGGGCGCGGCGGAGACGCGCGACGGCGGCCTGGCGCTCACCCCGCTGGGCGTGTGGGGCGTGCGGGAGCTGCTGCTGGCCGACGGGTTCGTGGCGCCGCTGGTGGGCGAGCTGGCCGACGTCCCGGCGGCGGACCTGGTGGCCGGGCTGACCTGGCACCGCAGCGACACCGCCGACGAGGAGATCGACGGCTGGCTGGCCCGCCGCGCCCCCGAGGACGCCGCCGGCGAGCTGCTGGAGGTCATGCGGACCGGCACGCCCGGCGCCCGCAACCTGGCCGCCGCCGTCCTGGAGCGCGTCGGCCCGCAGGCCGCCGGCGCCGTCCGGGACGCCGCGCGGGATGCGCCCGTCCGGCCCTACGCCCTGCTGTGGCTGAGCCGCAACGGCGATCCGGACGCCGAACTGAGCCGCGCCGAGTACGTGTGGATGTTCGTCGACTCGCTCGCCGGGATGATGGAGAGCGCCGACCCGGACGAGGCGGTGCGGGCGGCCCTGGCGCAGACGCCGCCGGACGCCGACATGGGCGCGCTGATCGACGACGTCCGGCGCGCCGAGCACCCCGACGCGATCGACGTGCTGGAGGCGCTCGGCGACCACCACCCCGACAAGGCGCTGGCGAAGGCGGCGCGCACCGCCGCGTACAAGGCGCGCTCGAGCCGGGGCGGCGCGGCGCCTCGCGGCGGGGACGCCGCCGGATCTCCGTAAACTGTGAAGGCGTCCGCCGCGTGCCGTACGCAATCCGTCGCAAACCGAACGCACCGTAGGGAACGGAGTCCTCGTTGGCCGTCAAGCCCATCCGCCTCTTCGGCGACCCCGTGCTGCGCACCCCGGCCGAACCGGTCAAGGACTTCGACAAGGAGCTGCGCCAGCTCGTCAAGGACCTCACCGACACCATGCTCGACGCCCCCGGCGTGGGGCTGGCCGCCCCGCAGCTCGGCGTGAGCCTGCGGGTGTTCACCTACTACGTCGACGACCGGCTCGGCCACCTGGTCAACCCGACCCTGGACCTGTCGGACGAGCAGGAGACCGACGACGAGGGCTGCCTGTCGCTGCCCGGCCTGTCCTTCCCCACGCCCCGCGCGGTGCGCGCGGTCGCCAAGGGCTTCAACATGTACGGCGAGCCGATCACCTTGGAGGGCACCCACCTGCTGGCCCGCTGCGTCCAGCACGAGACCGACCACCTGGACGGGGTGATCTTCATCGACCGGATGGACCCCGAGCAGCGCAAGGCCGCGATGAAGGCGATCCGGGAGGCCGAGTGGTTCGGCGAGCCCAAGCCGGTGGTCAAGCAGTCCCCGCACCCCACGTACGGGAAGGCCATCTAGCGTGAGGCTGGTTTTCGCGGGAACCCCGGAGACGGCGGTGCCGTCCCTGGAGGCGCTGCTGGAGTCCGACCACGAGGTGGCGGCCGTGGTCACCCGTCCCGACGCGCCCGCCGGACGCGGCCGCAAGGTGGCGCCCAGCCCGGTCGCGCGGCGCGCCGCCGAGGCCGGGATCGAGGTGCTCAAGCCCGCCAAGGCCGGCGACCCGCGGTTCCTGGACCGGCTGCGCGAGATCGCGCCGGACTGCTGCCCCGTCGTCGCCTACGGGGCGCTGCTGCCGCGCGCCGCGCTCGACATCCCCCGGCACGGCTGGGTGAACCTGCACTTCTCGCTGCTGCCGGCCTGGCGCGGCGCCGCGCCCGTCCAGCACGCCATCCTGCACGGCGACGACGTCACCGGCGCGGCCACGTTCCAGATCGAGGAGGGCCTGGACACCGGCCCGGTGTACGGGGTGCTGACCGAGCCGATCCGGCCCGACGACACCGCCGGGACCCTGCTGGAGCGGCTCCC
>NZ_BCQU01000192.1:0-2105 GCF_001552235.1 Actinomadura rubrobrunea NBRC 15275
CGGCCCGGCTGGTGGCGCTGCGCGGCGGCTCGGCCGGTCCCGGCCCCGCGGAGCTCGGCGGCACGCCGCCGGGGGACTGGCCGGACGCCTGCGCCCTGCTGCAGCGGCCGGACCTGCTGGCCGCGCACCTGGACCCCGGCAGCGCCCGCCCCGGCCGCGCCGAGATCGGCGAGGAGACGCTGCCGCACCCGGTGAGCTGCACCTACGAGGCGCCGCAGCGGCCGGCGCCGCCGGAGGTCCCGCCGCTGACCGTCGCGCCGTCCGGCGGACCGACCGACGTCCTCTCCGGGGCTCCCCAGGCCGACCGGGCGGTGCCGGAGGAGTCGGCCTCCCCGGACCGGTCCGCCTCCGCGACGCCGCACGACGGCGGGACGCCCGGCGAGGACGGCGACCGCAGCACGGCCGAGCCCGGCGACGACGGCCGCGGGACGGACGACGACGAGTGGGGCGCGCGCAGCCTCACCGTGACCGTCAAGTGGGTCGCGCCGACCGGGCAGGCCGCGGCCGAGCTGATGGAGACGCTGCGCGCGGTCCAGGCGCAGGCGCGGCGGCGCACCGACATCGGCGGCGACGAGGCGTACGAGCTGGGGCCCACCGCGGGAACGATCGCCGTGCGGGTCGGCCGCTCCATCGTGGTGGTCACCGCGGCGCGCCCGCCGGGCGCGGCCAGCCGGCTCGCCCGGTCCGCCGCCATGACCCTCAGCCGACCGGACCGGCGTCCCTAGTCGGGCGGCCCCGCCCCGTCCGGGCGGGCCGGATCATTCGGTGAGCGGTTCGGGCTGCGGGCCGGGGGCGGGCTCGGGCCGCGGCGGCAGGGCCGGGTCGGCGACGCGTCCGGCCCACTGCTCGAGCTGGGCGACGAACTTCTCGGCGTGCACCGGCCAGTGGAACCGGGCCCGCGCCGTCTCATATCCGCGTTTGCCGAGGTCGGCCCGCAGCTCGGGGTCGTCGCGCAGCCGCAGGATCGCGTCGGCCGCGGCGGCGGGGTCGCCGAACGGGACGACGAAGCCGCAGCCGGCCGGTTCGACGATCCGCACGGCGGGCGGGTTGGGCGTGGTGACCACCGGGATGCCGCGGGCCATGTACTCCACGACCTTGGTCGGCATCGAGTGCCGGTAGTTCGGCTCGTCGTGCAGCAGCGCCAGGCCCGCCATCGCGCCCTCGGCGATGCGCAGCGCCCGGTCGTTGGGCACGAAGCCGTACCAGCGCAGCACCCCGTCGCGCTGGGCGGCGCGCAGCGCGGGCCGTACGTCGCCGTCGGCGGCGCCGATCAGCTCGACCAGCACCCCCTCGGGCGCCAGCAGCCGGGCCGTCTCGATCATGTCGATCGCGCCGCGGGCCCGCGACAGGTGCCCCACGTAGACGGCGCGGCGGCCCTCCGGCGGGGCGGGCGGCAGGGCGGACACGTAGGTGGTGTTCGGCACCACGGGGTGGTCCATGCGGAACCGCGCCCGGTAGCCCTCCTCGGCGAGCAGCAGCCGGTGCCGGCGTTCGGCGCGCGCCTCCAGGCGCCGCACCGCCGGGCGCAGCAGCGGGCGCACCAGGCCCGGCACCCAGGCCTTGGCGCTGAGAGCGGCGGCGGTGTCCTCGTGGACGTCCCAGACCACCGTGCGGCTGCGCACCTGCCGCGGCAGGCCGACCAACAGCTCGGGGTCGTGCAGGAGCACGACGTCCGAGTACGGGGCGTGCTCCCGCAGCGCCCTGTGGGCGGCGCGCAGCGCGCGGAGCCTGCGCCGCCCCGTCGCGCGCGGAACGTCGACCGGGCTCACCCGCCGCCAGGGGATCACATTGCACGCACGGAACGGCGCGATGTAGGTGACTTCGTGACCGGCGTCGAGAAGCGCGCGAATCTGCCGGTGCAGAATCCGGGCATCTTCTGGGTGATGCACGATCGTGCAAACGCAGACCCGCATGGCTCTCACTCCGGATCAATGCCGCTGACCGTCCAGCGCCGAGTCTGCGCGCGGCAGGGGAATTGCGTGTTAATTCCGCCTTGCCGCGCGGTGGCCGACCACGGTCCGTAGCCCGTCGCCGACCGACGGCGCGTCCCCGGACCCGCGGCCGCGACGCTCACAGCAGCTCGACCGTCTCGCCGTGCAGACCGC
>NZ_BCQU01000193.1:0-2088 GCF_001552235.1 Actinomadura rubrobrunea NBRC 15275
GTCGGCGGCGCCGTCGGCGCGCTTGCCCGCGGCGGACGCGCCCGCGGCCGGCTTGGCGGCCGCCGACTTGGACGCCCCCGTGCGCGCCATCCGTCCGGAGGACGGGGGCGCCGGCGGCACGTCACGGGACGCCCCGGGTCCGACGTCCCCGCTCGCGGCGCCCCGACGGCCCGTCCGCGCCGCACGGCGGCCGTCGCCCCGGGCCGCCGACCGTCCGTTCCGGGAGCCGTTCAGCTCGCCCCGGCCGGTCGAGGCGAGGGGCGGCGGCACCGGCGCCTTCGGCCCGTCGTCGGACCACGCCCGTCCGCCGCGGTCGGCCGCCGGGTCCACCGGCGCGGACCGGCCGCGCGACCGGCGCGCCGGCTCCGGCGGCACGGGCGGCACGGCGCCCGCCTGGTCGCCGTGGTCGCCCGGGCCCCCCGCGGCGACGGCCTCCGCGCGGCGCGGGCGCAGCGACGAGGCGGCCCGCAGGAACGACGCCACGCACGCGATGATCAGACCGATGGCGAACCCGATGGCGGCGTTGCGCGGCAGCTTGCTCGGCTCGGAGGCGTTCGGGTCGGCGGTGTCGACGAACTGCACGCCGTCGTTGGTGTTGGCGCGCGCCGACAGCACGCCGCTCTCGTCGGCCTGCAGCTTGGTCAGCCGGTTGGACAGCAGCCGGTAGTTGCGGCTGTTGACGGGCGTGGCCTCCAGCTGCTGCTGGACCTGCTGCTGGGTCTGCTGGATGGTCTTGAGCTGCCGGTCCAGCTTCTCGACGTTGGTGGCGACCGTCACCTCCTGGTAGGCGGCCACCACCGCGTTGGCGACCATCGCCGCCTCGCGCATGTCCGAGCCCTTGGCCTCGACGATGACCACGCCGCCGTCGGACTTGCTGGAGGTGGAGACCCGGCCGCGCAGCTGCGCGCTGGTCAGAGCCGGGCCGCCCTTGCGCTTGATGATCTCGGTGGCCTTGGTGAGCACCGGCGTGGACCCGGCGAACGCGGCGCGCTGGGCGGTGTAGGTGGCGAAGCCCTGCCCCGACACGACGCCCATCCGCAGCACGTTGTTCTTGTTGGTCGGGTCGGTGACGGCGAAGCGCGCGGTGGCCGTGGCGCCGCCCAGCAGCAGCTGCGTGACCGCCGCCGAGACCAGCACGGACACGAGCACGATGATGAGCGACATCGTCCGGAAGCGCCACACCGCCTCGACGAGGCTGATCTCCGGCGTGGCCGGGACGGAGGCCGGAACGGGGGTCTGTGCTGTCATCGGCTGCTCTGGGTCCTCGGGGAGTCGGATGTGGTGACGTCGGAAACGGGGGCGGTTCGGGAGCCGACGAGGACGCGGACGGCGTCGCGCAGCTCGCGGTGGTAGCGGTCCTCGCCGAAACGCCGCGCGGCGTCCTCGCGGGCCCGCTTGGCCATGGCCAGGGCGCCGTCCCAGTCGTCCAGGAGGCGGGCGATGCCGTCGGCCAGGGCGGCGGGGTCGTCCGGGGGCACGAGCACGCCGTTCTCGCCGTCGGTGACGATCTCGACCAGCCCCTGGGTGGCGCTGGCCACCACGGGGCGCCCGGCCAGCATCGCCTCGACGGCGACGTTGCCGAACGGCTCGACCCGGGACGGCACGATCGCCACGTCCGCGGCGGCGAACGACTCCCAGACCGAGGGGCGGAAGCCGGCGAACTCCACCGACGGGTCGCCGGCCGCCAGCGTCCGCAGCTCCTCCTCGTACCACTCGTAGCCGGAGAAGACGTCGCCGACGAGCGTCAGGGTCACGTCGCGGCCGCGCTCGCGCAGCAGCCGGACGGCGCGCACCGCCACGTCCGAGCCCTTGCGCGGCGACAGCCGCCCGACCAAGGTCACCCGCACCGGCGGCTCGAGGACGGACCGCGGCTCGGTCACCTGGGCGGGGTCGGGTTCGGCCACCCCGTTGTAGACGATCTGCGCGCGGCGCCCGACCGGGCCGAGCGCGGCCGCGCTCGCCCGGCTGTTGACCAGGACCGAGCGGGCCAGCCGCAGCGGCGCCGCCAGCGCCGCGCGCACCGGACGGGGCACGCCCTCCTCGGCCTCGTGCACGTGGCACAGCGCCGGAACGCGGGCGAGGCGGGCC
>NZ_BCQU01000194.1:0-2062 GCF_001552235.1 Actinomadura rubrobrunea NBRC 15275
CCCGCGATGTGATGGAGCACCAGCAGCAGGACGTGCGTGTTCTCGTCCAGGACGAACAGCCGGGCCCGCAGGGGCGGCTCGATCGAGAGGTCGAAGCCCTGCCGTGCCGCGTCGGCGAGTGCGGCCGCGAGCCCGGCCTCGTCCGTCTCCACGACGGGCAGGCGGGGGCGCGCGGTCACCGGGTCGAGGATGTGCTGACGCGGGGTTCCGGAGGCGTCCGGGAAGATCGTGCGCAGCGACTCGTGCCGGGCCACCACGTCGCCGAGCGCGGCGCGCAGCGCGTCGCGGTCGAGGGGGCCGGTGAGCCGCAGCGCCACCGGGATGGTGTAGACGTCCGTCGCGCCGAACCGGTTGAGGAACCACAGCCGCTGCTGCGCGTACGACAGCGGGATCAGGTCGGGCCGTTCCCTCCGGACCAGCGGGGGCCGGGCCCGTCCCTCGGCCTCGTCGAGACGTGCGGCGAGCGCGGCCGCCGTCGGCGCTTCGAACAGGGTGCGCAGCGGCAGTTCGACGCCGAGCGCGGAGCGGACCTTGCCGGCGAGGCGGACCGCGGTCAGCGAGTCGCCGCCGAGCGCGAAGAAGTCGTCGTCCGGGCCGACCCGTTCCAGGTCCAGGACCTCGGCGTACAGGTCGCAGAGGATCTCCTCGCGCGGAGTGCGGGGGGCGCGGCCGGTCGCGGCCTTCGCCTCCGGCGCGGGCAGGGCGGCCCGGTCCAGCTTGCCGTTCGGGGTGCGCGGCAGTTCGTCCAGCACCGTCACCGCGGCGGGCACGGCGTGGCCCGGCAGCCAGCGGGCCGCGAAGCGGCGCAGCTCCGCCTCGTCCGCCTCGGCGCCGGGCTCGGGGACGACGTAGCCGACCAGGCGCCCGTCCCGCACCGCGGCCGCGGCCTGCGCCACCGCCTCGTGCCGGGCCAGCACGGCTTCGACCTCGCCGAGTTCGACGCGCACCCCGCGGATCTTCACTTGCTGGTCGACCCGGCCCAGGTATTCCAAGACCCCGCCGGGGCCGCCCGGGCCGGCGGGCGCGGAACGCCACCGGACGAGGTCGCCCGTGCGGTACATCCGCTCGCCCGGCGGGCCGTAGGGGCAGGCGACGAAACGCTCGGCGGTCAGGTCGGGCCGGTCGAGGTAGCCGCGGGCGAGGATGGGGCCCGCGACGTACAGTTCCCCGGGGACGCCGGGCGGCACCGGCCGGAGCGCGTCGTCCAGCACGTAGACGCGGGCGTTGCGGATGGGAGCGCCGATCGGCGGGACCGCTCCGTCCGGCAGCGGCCCGCTCATCGTGGCGCACACGGTCGTCTCGGTGGGGCCGTACGCGTTGATCATCCGGCGGCCGGGCGCCCAGCGGTCGACCAGTCCGGGCGGGCACGCCTCGCCGGCGACCAGGAGCGTCCGCAGCCCGTCGAGCCCGTCGGGCGGCACGGTCGCCAGGGCCGACGGGGTGATGACCGCGTGGGTGACCGAGTGCTCGCGCATCAGGTCGCGCAGCCGCTCGCCGCCGTACACGTCCGCGGGGGCGACCACCATGGCGGCGCCGGCGGCGACGGCGGCCAGCCGTTCGAACACCGAGGCGTCGAAGCCGGGCGAGGCGAGCTGCAGCACGCGGGCGTCCGGTCCGATCGCCATCTGTTCGACCTGCGAGCGGGCCAGGCTCGCGACGCCCGCGTGGGTGACGACCACGCCCTTGGGGCGGCCGGTCGACCCGGACGTGTAGATCACGTACGCCGGGTGGGCGGGGTGCGGCGCCGGCCGGTCGCGCGGCCCGTCCGGGTCCTGAGCGTCGATCTCCGCGGCGGTCGCGGGGGCGTCGAGCAGCAGCCAGTCCGCCTCGGGGAGCCGGCCGACGTGCGCGGACGCGCTGACCGCCACGACCGGGCGGGCGTCGCCGAGCATGGCGGCGACGCGTTCCGGCGGGTAGTCGGGGTCGAGGGGGAGGAACGCGGCGCCGGTCTTGCCCGCGGCGAGGGTCGCCACGACCAGGTCGGCCGAGCGGGGCAGCGCCACCGCCACGATCCGCTCGGGACCGGCGCCGCGGGCGGCGAGCACGTCGGCGAGCCGGTTCG
>NZ_BCQU01000195.1:0-2056 GCF_001552235.1 Actinomadura rubrobrunea NBRC 15275
GGCGCCCGCCCGCCGCCGCGGCCAGCGCGACCCCCGCGCCGGTCAACCCGGCCGCCACCGCGAGCGCCGTGCCGGGCCGCACCCGGCCGGACGGGATGGGGCGCTCGGGGCGCTCGACCGCGTCCAGCCGCCGGTCGGCATAGTCGTTGAGGGCCATCCCGGCCCAGTACAGGCACACCGACGCCGCCGCCAGACCGGCCGGCCCGCGCACTTCGCGCAGGCCGCCCGCGGCGGCCGCGCCGGACAGCACGTCGCCCGGTACGGACAGCGCGGCGGGCGCCCGCACCAGCTCCACGAGCGCCCTCATCGGCAGCCCCGGGCGGCGAAGGCGCACAGCGCGTCGTACTGCGCGGCCAGGTCGTGCGTCGACGTGCCGATCGGGTCCTTGAAGAAGTAGGCGAGCTCCGGCAGGGGACCGACGCGCCCGGCCGCGTGCGCCGCGGCGACCAGCCGGGCCAGGTCGAGCACGAGCGGCGCCGCGAGCGCCGAGTCGTACCCCTGCCAGGTGAACTGCAGCGTCATCCGGGCGCCCAGGAAGCCCTGGAAGGTCACGTGGTCCCAGGCGGTCTTCTGCTCGCCCAGGTCGGCGACGTAGTCGATGTGCAGCGGCCCCTCGACCGGGTAGCCGAGCGTCTCGGAGACCAGGCGGCCCTTGGAGTCCAGCTTGCTGGCCGCCGCCTGCGGGTCGGCCAGGTTCGCGCCGTCGCCGCCGCCCAGCAGGTTGGTGCCCGCCCAGGACCCGACCCGCAGGTTGCGTCCGGCGAACATCGGCGCCAGCGCCGCCTTGACCAGCGTCTCGCCCGTCTTGCCGTCGTTGCCCGCGTACGGGACGGCGCGTTCGCGGGCCAGCTCCGCCAGCGCGGGCAGCCGGGCGCCGACCGACGGGGTGAAGTCGACGTGCCCGCAGCCCGCCTCGAACGCCGCGTAGGCGTAGCAGGCGCTGGCGGGCAGCACCATCGTGCCGGCGTCGATCGCGCGCCGCAGGGCGGCCAGGGTGGCGTGCTCGGGCCGCGCCGGGGTCGGCGGTTCGGTCGCCGTCACGTTCACCACCACGACGCGGTCCAGGCCGTGCCGGTCGCGGAAGGCGGTGATGTCGTCGACCAGGCGGCGCAGCGTCCCGGCCGGGTCGCGGGTGCGGCCGTCGGCGCCGCCGGTGACGATGTCGGCCTCGACGGCGGCCAGGTCGTCGCGCAGCCGCGCGGGCAGGCCGTGCGGGACCACGCCCGCGTCGGCCAGCCGCTCGGCGCGTTTGAGCAGCGGGACGTCCACCAGGTCGTGGCCGCCGAACACCAGGTCGCTCACCGCGGGCAGCCCGCCGTCGGGGAAGCCGGGCGCCTCGCAGACGAGTCCGACGCGTTCGGCGAGCCCGGCACGGACGGCCAGCGCTCCGAGGATCGCCGTGGTCGCCACCGATCCGCGGGCGCCCGCCAGCCACACGCCGGTACCGCTCATGTTCAACCGCTCCTCGCTCGGTGCCGCGTTCCAAGCGGAACGCGGGGGTGGGTTCGCGCTGTCGGGATGCAGTCGTGGTCAGTCGGTCGGGGGTGGTTTCCGGTTCGGGGGTACGCGTCTTCACGATCGGCCACGAAACCGACTTTGTCCAGAGAGTGCGAGAAGTTAGTCACAGAATCGGCCAAGTGCTTTCCTGGTTCCGCAAAAGTCGTTAGTCTCCGGAACGAAACAGGTGTACGCGAACGCGTGACGTGGGCGTCGGCCGCCGACGTGACACGGTTTCGGCCTTTTACGGGACGGAAGGTTCTAGCATTAAGAGCGAAAGCACGGGGGTCACGCGGGGGTTCGAGGCGATGCGGACGATGGCTCGGCCCGAGAACGGGCATCAGGCCCGTCTGCTCGGCCTGCTCCGCGACGACGGCCCGCGCTCCCGCGCCGAGCTCGGCGACGTGGTGCAGCTGTCCCGCTCCAAACTGGCCGTCGAGCTCGACCGGCTGATCGAACTGGGCATGGTCGAGTCCGCCGGGCTGGCCGCCTCCCGGGGCGGCCGCCGCTCGGGCATCGTCCGGCTGTCGTCGCGGCTGCGCTTCGCCGGCATCGACAT
>NZ_BCQU01000196.1:0-1947 GCF_001552235.1 Actinomadura rubrobrunea NBRC 15275
GGGCCCCGAGTTCGGCGGGATGGTCGACCCAAAGTCCGCTCCCGCGACTCTGAACCGAACCGTCGACTCATGGCTCTGCCGCGGACGTGGAAGACAGCGCCGCGAGAACCATCGGAAGATCGGCTCACGGCGCAACGCGGTGGCCCGGTCGCGACCAGCCGGGTCACCGCGTTCCGTTCGGCCTGTCAGCGGGTTCCGAGCGCCTCGGCCAGGAAGCCGATCGCCTGCCGGATCGCCGCGTCGGCCGCGTGCGTCCCGCGCAGCGCGTTGAGCATCACGAAATCGTGGATGATCCCCTGGTAGCGGACCGCGGTGACGGGGACGCCGGCCTCGCGCAGCTTCTTCGCGTACGCCTCGCCCTCGTCGCGGAGGACGTCGGCCTCAGCGGTGATCACCAGCGCGGGCGGCAACCCGGCGAGCTGTTCGACACTGGCGCGC
The DNA here is from genome assembly GCF_001552235.1 of Actinomadura rubrobrunea NBRC 15275. Lineage (NCBI taxonomy): Bacteria > Bacillati > Actinomycetota > Actinomycetes > Streptosporangiales > Thermomonosporaceae > Actinomadura > Actinomadura viridilutea. Next base: position 439 of record NZ_BCQU01000196.1, read on the forward strand.
AGCGGCGACGCCGTGATCTCGTTGCGCTGCGTTTCGTCCGTCGTGTACTGGTCCCAGAACCACTGCATCGCGTCGCGGCGGAGGAAGTACCCCTCCGCGAACCGGTGGTACGACTCGGTGTCGAAGGCGGCGTCGGTCACCGGGTAGAAGAGCACCTGCGCCGCGAGCTTCGGGCCGCCGCGCTCCTTCGCCATCAGCGTCAGCGCGGTGGCCATGTTGCCGCCGACCGAGTCGCCCGCGACGGCGAGACGCGTCGCGTCGAGGCCCTTCTCGGCGCCGTGCTCGGCGACCCACCGCGCCGCGGCGTAGTTCTGCTCGATCGCGACGGGGTAGCGCGCCTCGGGAGAACGGCTGTAGTCGGGGAAGACGACCGCGGCGCGTGCTCCGACGGCGAGCTCGCGGACGAGCCGCTCGTGCGTGTGGAAGTCGCCGAACACCCAGCCCGCGCCGTGGATGTAGAGGATGACCGGAAGCACGCCGGTCTCGCCCTCCGGACGCACGATCTTGACCGGGAACTCGCCGGTCGGACCGGAGAGGCGGAGCTCCTCGATCTCGGCGGCGGGCATGTCGATCTCGCCGGACTGCACCTGGTCGACCGTCTCGCGCCCCTTCACCGGCCCGAGGTCGAAGAGGTAGGGCGGCTTGGCCGTCGCCTTGGCGAACTCCTGCGCCGCCGGCTCGAGAACGACGTCGGTCGTGGTGGTGGCCATCGCTGTCTCCTCACTGCGGTTGCCTCGTTGTCGACCACAAAGCTAGCACGCAACTAAGTTGTGCGCAATCTAATCTTCCGCGATTTGATGCGGTACTCTTCCTCGCATGACCGCGACCGCAGACGCCGAGATCCCGATCGAGGACTACCTGTGCCTCGCCCTCTGGAAGGCCTCGCGCTCGGTGACCTCGCTCTATCGCGATCTGCTGGACGAGTTGAAGCTGACGTACCCGCAGTACCTGGTGATGCGACTCCTCTGGCAGAAGGGGCCGCAGCCGGTGAAGGAGATCGCCTCCGTGCTGCAGCTCGACTACGGCACGCTCTCGCCGCTGCTGAAGCGACTGGAGGCGGCCGGGCTGGTGACGCGGTCCCGCCGACGCGACGACGAGCGTTCGGTCGAGATCGGGCTGACCGACGCCGGCCGGGCCCTTCGCGCCAAGGCCGACGACGTCCCCACACGCCTCACCTGCGCCATGGGGCTCGACACGCAGACGAGTGCGCAACTGCTGCAGATGCTCACGAGGCTGACCGAGACCATCTGCGCGTCCCCCGAGCCCGGCGACCGGAAAGAACCGCTCGCGAAGAAGTGACCACAGGCGAGCGTGCTCGAACGAGCACGGAAGCCAACGGGAGATCCCCCGGGCGTAGCCGGGATGGGCGGGCGATGCCGGTCAGCCAGTCGCCAGCCCGACGCAATTCCTTGGCGCCCAGTGGTACGCCCACCGCCGCCCGGTGGCTGGTGAGGTCGCTTTGCCAGCGTTGGTGGGGGCAGCGGCGGAGCGGGGTCGAAGCGGGCGGCC
>NZ_BCQU01000197.1:0-1809 GCF_001552235.1 Actinomadura rubrobrunea NBRC 15275
CGAAGAGCGGTTGAAGAAGGTGCTCAAGGAGATCCGCACGCGTGGCGACATCATCTTGTTCATTGATGAGTTGCACACGCTGGTGGGTGCGGGTGCCGCGGAGGGCGCGATCGATGCCGCGTCGATCTTGAAGCCGATGTTGGCGCGGGGTGAGCTGCAGACGATCGGTGCGACGACGCTGGATGAGTACCGCAAGCACTTGGAGAAGGACGCGGCGTTGGAGCGGCGGTTCCAGCCGATCCAGGTGGCCGAGCCGTCGTTGTCGCACACGATCGAGATCCTCAAGGGGCTGCGGGATCGGTATGAGGCGCACCATCGGGTGTCGATCACCGATAGTGCGCTGGTGGCGGCGGCGCAGTTGGCGGACCGGTACATCTCGGATCGGTTCTTGCCGGACAAGGCGATCGATCTGATCGATGAGGCGGGGTCGCGGATGCGGATCCGGCGGATGACGGCGCCGCCGGATTTGCGCGAGTACGACGAGAAGATCGCGGCGGTGCGCCGGGAGAAGGAGTCGGCGATCGACGCGCAGGACTTTGAGAAGGCGGCGGCGCTGCGGGATCGGGAGAAGCAGCTGTTGTCGGCCAAGGCCGCTCGGGAGAAGGAGTGGAAGGCCGGCGACATGGACGTGGTGGCCGAGGTGACCGAGGAGCTGATCGCCGAGGTGTTGGCGACGGCGACGGGGATCCCGGTGTTCAAGCTGACCGAGGAGGAGTCCTCGCGGCTGCTGCGGATGGAAGAGGAGCTGCACAAGCGGGTGATCGGTCAGCATGACGCGATCAAGGCGCTGTCGCAGTCGATCCGCCGTACCCGGGCGGGGTTGAAGGACCCCAAGCGTCCGGGCGGGTCGTTCATCTTCGCCGGCCCGTCGGGGGTGGGCAAGACCGAGCTGTCCAAGACGCTGGCGGAGTTTTTGTTCGGGGACGAGGACGCGCTCATCCAGTTGGACATGAGCGAGTTCATGGAGAAGCACACCGTCTCGCGGCTGTTCGGGTCTCCGCCCGGGTATGTGGGGTATGAGGAGGGCGGTCAGCTGACCGAGAAGGTGCGGCGCAAGCCGTTCTCGGTGGTGCTGTTCGACGAGATCGAAAAGGCGCACGGCGACATCTTCAACAGCCTGCTGCAGATCCTGGAAGAGGGCCGGCTGACCGACGCGCAGGGCCGGGTGGTGGACTTCAAGAACACCGTGATCATCATGACGACGAACCTGGGCACGCGGGACATCTCCAAGGGCGTGTCGGTCGGGTTCGCCCGGCAGGGGGACGAGCAGGGCTCGTACGAGCGGATGAAGGCCAAGGTGCAGGAGGAGCTCAAGCAGCACTTCCGTCCGGAGTTCCTCAACCGGGTCGATGACATCGTGGTGTTCCACCAGCTGACCCCGAAGGAGATCATCCAGATCGTGGATCTGATGATCGCGCGGGTGGACGAGCGGCTGCGGGATCGGGACATGGGGATCGAGCTGCGGCCCAAGGCCAAGGAGCTGCTGGCCGAGCGCGGGTATGACCCGGTGCTGGGGGCGCGTCCGCTGCGTCGCACGATCCAGCGGGAGATCGAGGACACCCTGTCGGAGAAGATCCTGTACGGCGAGATCAAGGCCGGGCAGATCGTGATCGTGGACGTGGAGGGCGAGGGCGAGGACGCCAAGTTCACCTTCCGCGGCGTGCCCAAGCCCTCCGGCGTGCCCGACAGCCCGCCCCCGATCGAAGGCGCGGTCAACTTCAACAAGGACTAACCCTCCCGCACGAGCAGAGAGGTTCGTCCGCACCAGGCGTTAGGGCCCGCACCGTGCACCACACGGCGCGGGCCCTT
>NZ_BCQU01000198.1:0-1739 GCF_001552235.1 Actinomadura rubrobrunea NBRC 15275
TCTACCAGGACTTCCTCAACAAGCCGCAGCCCCTCAACCACGGGCACACGCTGCACGAGTACTGGATGGAGGACTCCGGCGGACGCCCGTGATCAGCGGGATCGGCGTCGTCGCGCCGACCGGCGTCGGCGCGGCCGAGCACTGGGCGGCGACCCTGCGCGGCGTCTGCGGGCTGGCGCCGATCACCGCGTTCGACACCGCGGGCCTGCCGGTCCACGTGGCCGGGCAGGTGACCGGGTTCGACCCGGAGCGGTTCGTCCCGGACCGGCTGCGGGTGCAGACCGACCGGTGGACGTGGATGGCGCTGGCGGCCGCGGAGCTGGCCCTGGCCGACGCGCGGCTGGACCCGGCCGCGGAGGACGACCCGTTCGCCCTGGCCGTGCTGACCTCCAGCGCCTCGGGCGGCAACGAGTTCGGCCAGCGCGAGATCCAGGCGCTGTACGCCGAGGGGCCGCAGGCCGTCACCGCCTACCAGTCGATCGCCTGGTTCTACGCCGCCAGCACCGGCCAGCTGTCGATCCGGCACGGCATCAAGGGGCCGTGCGGCGTCATCGTGTCCGACGGCGCCGGCGGCATCGACGCGGCCGCGCAGGCCCGCCGCCTGATCCGGCACGGCACCGAGGCGGTGCTGCTGGGCGGCACCGAGGCGCCGCTGTCCCCGTACGCGATCACCTGCCACGGGACGCGGGAGGTGAGCGGCGGGCGCGACCCGCGCACCGCCTACCGCCCGTTCGGCCGCTCGGCGAGCGGCGCGGTGCTCGGCGAGGGCGGCGCGATCCTGGTCGTGGAGGAGCGCGAGCGGGCGCTGCGCCGCGGCGCGCCCACCCTCTACGCCGAGCTGGCCGGGACGGCGTCCACCCACGACGCGCACCGGGCCGCGGGCCCGCCGCCGGACCACCGGCAGCTGGCCCGGGCCATGCGGCTGGCCATCGAGCGGGCCGGGATCGCCCCGGAGGACGTGGACGTGGTGTTCGCCGACGGCGCGGGCGACCCCGTGCGGGACGCCCAGGAGGCCGCGGCGATCAACGAGGTGTTCGCGCACGCGGTCGGGTCGGTCCCGGTGACGGTGCCCAAGACCATGACGGGACGGCTCGGCTCGGGCGCCGCCGCGCTCGACCTGGCCTGGGCGGCGCTGGCGCTGCACCACGACACGATCCCGCCGTCGGTCAACCTGGAGGCCGAGGGCGGCTACGGCCTGGACCTGGTCACCGAGCCCCGCGAGCACGCCGCGCTGCGCCACGCGCTGGTGGTGGCGCGCGGGTCGGGCGGGTTCAACGCCGCCGCCGTGCTACGCGCGGTGCGCGACGACGTCGGGTGAGGTCCCGGCCGGAGGGGAGGCGTCGCCGGCCGGGGCACCGCCCGGCCGGCGCGCCCCGGGCAGCGGCAGCCGGGCCCGCACGACGAAGCCGTCGCCGGGCGGGCGCCCGCAGACGAACGTGCCGCCGAGCGCGGTGACCTGTTCCACCAGGTTGCGCAGCCCGTCCCCGCCCGGGCCGGCCCAGCCGTCGCCGGCCGCCGGGCGGCCGCCCTCGTTGACCACGGTGACGCGCAGCTCGTCGGCGTACTCGATCGTCACGCGCAGTCTGCCGCCGCCGTGCTTGAGCGCGTTGGCCAGGCCCTCCTGGACGACCTGCAGGGCGGTGGTGCGCAGGCGCAGCGGCAGCGCGGGCTCGCGGCCGGTCACCTCCAGCTCGGCGGCCCGCCGGTCGGGCATCCGGCCGATCAGCTCGGCGGCCCGC
>NZ_BCQU01000199.1:0-1695 GCF_001552235.1 Actinomadura rubrobrunea NBRC 15275
GGCGCCGGACAGGGGTTCGCTGACGGTCGCGCACACCGTCGCCTCGGTCGGACCGTAGGCGTTCAGCAAACGGCAGGTGCGCGACAGCCTGTCCACCAGGTCCGGCGGGCACGCCTCGCCCACCACGAACACCACCGTTCCGGGCGGCAGCGCGTCGTCCGGCATCACGGCCAGCGCGGACGGTGGCAGAGCCATGTGCGTGACGCCGTGCTCGGCCACCACCTCGGCCAGCGATGGTCCGGGCAGCAGCCGGTCGGCCGGCGCCATGACGATCGCCGCGCCGTTCATCAACGTCACGAAGATCTCCCAGAACGCACCGTCGAAGCTCGGCGACGCGAACTGCAGAACCCGGCTGTCAGCGGTGGTCTGGCCGATCTCGTCTTCGGCGGCAGCCGCGATGTTGGCCGCGCTCGCATGCGTCACGGCCACACCCTTGGGGCGTCCGGTTGAGCCGGAGGTGTAGATGACGTAGGCGGGGTGTTGGGGGGTGAGGGGGGTGGGTCGTTCGGTGTCGGTGAGGTTGTGGTCGGGGTGGTTGGACAGTTCTTCGGTGGTGTGGGGGTCGTCGAGGTTGAGGCGGGGGATGTCGGTTTGGGGCAGGTGGGTGTGGTGGTTGGCGAGTATGAGGGCGGGGCGGGCGTCCTGGAGCATGTAGGTGATGCGTCCTGCCGGGTATTTGGGGTCGATGGGCAGGTAGGCGGCGCCTGCTTTGAGGACGGCCAGCAGGGCGACGATCAGTTCGGGTGAGCGGGGTATCGCGACGGCGACCAGGTGTTCGGGGCCCACGCCGCGTGCGGTCAGCAGTCGGGCCAGGCGATTGGCCTGGGCGTTCAGTTCCCCGTACGACAGCGTCGACCCTTCGAACAGCACAGCCGGAGCCTCGGGGGCCCGCGCCGCGTGCCGCTCGACGAGGTCGGGGATGGGACGCACGAGCACCTCGCGCCTGGGGCCCTGCCAGTCGTGATCCAGTAGGCGGTGCTCCTGCGGGCCGAGGACGTCGATCTGTTCGATCGGACGGTCCGGATCGGCCGCCGCCTCCCGCAGGAACGCCACCAGCCGCTCCGCCATGGCCGCGACCGTCGAGGCGTCGAACAGATCGGTGCTGTACTCGACGTGCCCCTCGATCCCGTCCGGACTCCCGTCCGGCGCCGTGCGCTCGGTCAGTCCGAACGTCAGGTCGAACCTGGCGGCCTTGGTGGGGACGGGGTCGATCCGCACCGTCAGCCCGGGCAGCTCCAGATCCGGCTCGGCCGTGTTGTTGATCGCGAACATGACCTGGAAGAGCGGGTTGCGGGCCGTGGACCGTTCGGGGTTGAGGATTTCGACGAGGCGTTCGAAGGGGATGTCCTGGTGGGCGTAGGCGGCCAGGTCGGTTGTGCGGATGCGTTCGAGGAGTTGGCGGAAGGTGGGGTTGCCGGAGAGGTCGGCGCGGAGCACGAGGGTGTTGACGAAGAAGCCGACGAGGTCGTCGAGGGCGTCGTCGGTGCGGCCCGCGATCGGGCTGCCCAGAGGGATGTCGTCACCCGCGCCCAGACGCGACAGCAGCGCGGCCAGTCCGGCCTGGATCACCATGAACAGCGTCGCCCGGCACTCGCCCGCCAACGCCGTCAACGCCGCGTGCGAATCGGCGTCCATCCGGAACGCCACCGTGTCTCCGCGGTAGCTCGGAACCGCAGGACGCGGCCTGTCAGTGGG
>NZ_BCQU01000200.1:0-1692 GCF_001552235.1 Actinomadura rubrobrunea NBRC 15275
GGCGCCGGACAGGGGTTCGCTGACGGTCGCGCACACCGTCGCCTCGGTCGGACCGTAGGCGTTGAGCATCCGACGCCCCTGAGACCACCGCTCCACCAGGTCCGGCGGGCACGCCTCCCCCGCGACGACCAGCGTAGCCTGCTCGGGCAGGGCGTGATCAGGAAGGACGGCCAGGGCCGACGGCGGCAGGGTCAGATGGGTGACGCCGTGCTCGGCCACCACCTCGGCCAGCGACGGTCCGGGCAGCAGCCGGTCGGCCGGCGCCATCACCAGGGCGGCCCCGGACAGAAGGGTCATGGTGAGCTCCCAGAACGCCGCGTCGAAGCTGAGCGACGCGAACTGCAGGACACGACTCGCTGCATCGACGCGGAGATGCTGCTGCTGAGAGGCCAGGAGGCTGACGACACCGAAGTGGGTAGCCACAACACCCTTGGGGCGTCCGGTTGAGCCGGAGGTGTAGATGACGTAGGCGGGGTGTTGGGGGGTGAGGGGGGTGGGTCGTTCGGTGTCGGTGAGGTTGTGGTCGGGGTGGTTGGACAGTTCTTCGGTGGTGTGGGGGTCGTCGAGGTTGAGGCGGGGGATGTCGGTTTGGGGCAGGTGGGTGTGGTGGTTGGCGAGTATGAGGGCGGGGCGGGCGTCCTGGAGCATGTAGGTGATGCGTCCTGCCGGGTATTTGGGGTCGATGGGCAGGTAGGCGGCGCCTGCTTTGAGGACGGCCAGCAGGGCGACGATCAGTTCGGGTGAGCGGGGTATCGCGACGGCGACCAGGTGTTCGGGGCCCACGCCGCGTGCGGTCAGCAGTCGGGCCAGGCGATTGGCCTGGGCGTTCAGTTCCCCGTACGACAGCGTCGACCCTTCGAACAGCACAGCCGGAGCCTCCGGCGCGGCGCCGGCGCGGGCCTCGAACAGATCCGGCCAGCACGCCGGAGAACTCCCGTCGGCCGTGTCGTTCCAGGACGGCAGAAGCTCGGTCCGTTCCCGCGGGGTGAGCAGCTCGATGTCCCCGATCGGGCGGTCGGGATCGGCCACGGCCTCTCTCAGGAAGGCGGTGAAACGAGCGATCAGGGACTCGATGGTCGAGGCGTCGAAGAGATCGCTGCTGTACTCGACGTAGCCGTCCAGACCCGCGGGCGTCCCGTCCGCCTGCCGGCGTTCATCAAGACTCAGCGACAGGTCGAACTTGGTCACACCCGGCGCGATGCGGATCGGCTGCACGTGAAGACCGGGGAGCTCGTACGCGGGCTCCGCGGCATTCTGCAGGACGACCAGCACCTGGAACAGGGGGTTGCGGGCGGTCGAACGCTCGGGGTTGAGGATTTCGACGAGGCGTTCGAAGGGGATGTCCTGGTGGGCGTAGGCGGCCAGGTCGGTTGTGCGGATGCGTTCGAGGAGTTGGCGGAAGGTGGGGTTGCCGGAGAGGTCGGCGCGGAGCACGAGGGTGTTGACGAAGAAGCCGACGAGGTCGTCGAGGGCGTCGTCGGTGCGGCCCGCGATCGGGCTGCCCAGAGGGATGTCGTCACCCGCGCCCAGACGCGACAGCAGCGCGGCCAGTCCGGCCTGGATCACCATGAACAGCGTCGCCCGGCACTCGCCCGCCAACGCCACAAGCGCGGCATGAAGCTCGGCATCTAGGCGCACAGGGGCGATGTCGCCGTCGAAGCTGTACGTGGCGCGCCGGGGACGATCCGTCGG
>NZ_BCQU01000201.1:0-1653 GCF_001552235.1 Actinomadura rubrobrunea NBRC 15275
GTGCCGCGCGTGCCATCGAGCCTTTTCGCCAGGGCCGCGACCGTCGGCGCGTCGAACAGATCCCGCACCTCCAGCTCGGCGCCGAGCAGGGAGCGCACCCGGCTGGTCACCCGGGTCGCCAGCAGCGAGTGCCCGCCCAAGTCGAAGAAGCTCTCGTCGATGCCCACCCTGGGCAGGCCGAGCACCTCCGCGAAGATCCCGCAGAGCACCTCCTCCTGCGGGGTGCGTGGCTCCCGCCCGCCCCCGGAGGACGTCGGAGCCGGCGCCGGAAGCGCCTTGCGGTCCACCTTGCCGTTCGGCGTCACCGGCAGGGCGTCCATCGCCACAAACGCGGAGGGGACCATGAACTCCGGCAGCCGATCGCGCAGGAACTCCCGCAGTGAGGCCACCAGCTTCTCGGCCGCCTGCCTGCGCCCCGGATCATTGGCGTAGTCGCGCGGCGCACGGGAACCGCCGTGCCCGGCCGGGACGCGCACCGCGGTGAACCGAGCGTCCCCGCCCCGGATGAACAGCACGTCGACGCCGCCCGCGGCCGCCTCGCCCGACCACGTCACAGCGGCCGTGTAACCGAGCCGCTCGGCGAGCCGGTGGTAGTCCTCGGGATCCGGGACGTCGGCGTCCGGCGCGGTGAGACGCGCGCGCACCGCGGGCAGCGGCTCGCCGCCGTCCAGCGCGGACATCGCGGCGACCGCGCCGGCCAGCCGCGCATTCGGCGCCTCGACGACCCGCAGCGCCTCGGGCCGCCGCTCCGACAGGTGGGCGGCCAGGGCGTCGATCCCGCCCAGCAGCTCGTCCCAACGCATCCGCGGCACGTCGGCCAGGTCCCGCGGCGGCTCGCCGCCCTCCTTGTACAGCACGACCTCGTAGCGGTAGCGGCTCAGCTCATTGTGGTGGCGTCCCCGCTTGAGCCTGATGTCGACGCCGGCGACGCCCTCGACCCGGCGCGGCACCACCTCCTCGAAGTAGCGCGGATCGACCAGCAGCTCCTTTTCCGCGAGCACCGCCCGTTCGACGGCGCGCCGCAGCGCGGCGACGTCCGCGGTGTCGTCGGCCCGCCGCAGCTCGATCTCGGTGCGCAGACAGCGCAGCGTCCCGAGGTCGCGGACGTCGCCGAGGTACACCGCGCCGCCCGGCGCCAGCAGCCGGAACGCCGCAGACAGCACGTCGGTCAGGTAGTCGGCGCTCGGGAAGTACTGGATCACGGAGTTGAGCACGACGGTGTCGAAGAAGCCGGAGGGCAGGTCGGCGAGCGACTCGGCCGGCCGGGTCAGCAGCCGCACCCGCTCGGCCAGCTCCGGACGCGCCTGGACGTGCGCGCTCAGCGCCGCGATCGCGTCCGCGGAGAGGTCGGTGCCCCAGTAGGCCTCGCAGTGCCCCGCCACCCGGGACAGGATGAGGCCATTGCCGACGCCGATCTCCAGCACCCGCCGCGGATTCAAGGCGAGGATGCGTTCGACCGCCGCGCGCCGCCATTCCTGCATCTGGTCCAGCGGGATGGGGCGACCGTCGTGGGAGGCGGTCCACCCGGAGAAGTCCTCGCCGAAGACGCCGTCCCGCGCCGCTCTGTACTGCGACTGGAAGATCTCCTCCCACTCGCCGACGATGCGCCGCTCCCGGTCGGGATCGTCCGCGCCGCCGTCGGACGTGCCCGGC
>NZ_BCQU01000202.1:0-1631 GCF_001552235.1 Actinomadura rubrobrunea NBRC 15275
GCCCGCGGCGAGCCCGGCGGCGAGCGCGCGCGGCACGCCCCGCGCCGCCGCGCGTCCCCGCGCCTTCAGCAGCGCGGCCAGCAGCAGCGCCCCGGCCACGGTCATCCCGGCCGCGTTGCCCAGGCCCAGCGCCGCCACCACCCACGGCCGCTCCACGACCAGCACCAGCGCCACGTCGACCGCCATCACCAGCACCCACCCGGCGACGGTCGCCAGCGCGCCGACCCGTCCGCGGCGGCAGGCGAACAGCACCCGTCCCAGGTGCGCCACCAGGCCGTACCCCAGCAGGCCCGGCGCGAAGGCCAGCACCGCGCGCGCCAGCACCTCCTGCTGGTCGGCGCGGCCCGGGTTGAACACCGCGGACGCGGGCAGCGCCACCGCCGCCAGCACCGCCGCGCCCGCGCACGACACCAGGATCACCGCGCGGGTGGTGGCCGCCGTGATCCGGTCGAACTCGGCCGCGTCGCCGTCGTCCGCCCGCGCCGACAGCCTCGGGAACGCGCTGGTGGCGATCGGCACGGCGAGGATCGCCCAGGGCAGCAGGTAGATGGCCCAGGCGTACTGGTAGTTCGCCAGCGCCCCGTCGGTGCCCTCGTAGCTGAGCCGCACGACGAGCAGCGCCGACAGCTGCTGCGCCACCACCGTGGCCAGCCCCGCCGCCGCCAGCCGCCGCACCTGCGGCGCGACCCCGTCGGGGAAGCGCAGGGCGGGCCGCAGCCCGAGCCGCATCCGCCGGACCGCGATCCCGGCGGTGGCGGCCATGGCCGCGCCGCCGCAGGCGGTGCCGACCGCCAGGGTCAGCTCCGCCGACGCCGGCAGGTGCGCCAGGTCGTTCTCGAAGCCGCGGCCCAGCGGCGCGTACGCCAGGTAGGCGCCGATCACCACCAGGCTCGACATCAGCGGCGCCAGGGCGGGCGCGACGAACCGCTTGTGCGACTGCAGCACCCCGTACAGCACCACCGCCAGCCCGTACATCACCATCTGCGACGACATGATCGCGAGCATGTCCGCGCCGACGGCCACGACCCCGGACCGCGCGCAGCCCTGCAGGTCGGCGCCGACCATCAGGTGCATGATCGGCCGGGACAGCAGCGCCATCGCCAGGGCCAGCGGCGCCATCGCGAGCACGATCCAGGTGACCAGCGCCGAGGCGATGCGGCGGACCTGCTCGCGGTCGCCGCGTTCGGCCGGGCCCGCCAGCACCGGCACCACCATGCTGGCCAGCGCCCCGCCCGCGACGATCTCGTAGACGATGCTGGGCAGCTGGGTGGCGGTGAAGTACGCCTGGCTCAGGCAGGACGTGGTGACCGTCTGGGAGAAGGCGTAGGTGCGGCCGAACCCCGCCAGCCGGGACAGCACGGTGATGACGCCGATGACGACGGCGGCGCCCGCCAGGCCGCCGGTGAGGCGGCGCAGCGGCGAGGTCGCGGTGTCGGGTGCCGGTGGGGTCTGTGTCACGTCTGTCCGGGAGCGCCCAGGGGGTGCGGCGGGGTGCGCGAGCGCGAGTCGTCGTCGGAGGCGGGATCGGGGCGGTGCGGCGGACGCGCCGTCCCGTCCGGGCCGTGACGGCGCGCCGCGCGGGTCAGGGCGTCGGGTCGGCCGCGCGGGCCGCCTCGTCGGCGGGACCGGCC
>NZ_BCQU01000203.1:0-1629 GCF_001552235.1 Actinomadura rubrobrunea NBRC 15275
TCCAGGGGTCGCGGTTCACACCGCCTCCGGTGTGGTCTCCAGGACGCCTACGGCTCCGACGCCCTGCACCAGCGGCGCGGTGACGTCGCAGTCGGACAGGTCCGGGGTGAACCGGGGGTCGGGCCGCCAGTCCTCGACGGGGACCAGGCCGGGCTCCACCAGGGTGAACCCGTCGAACAGGTTCCCGATCTGCTTGTTGGTGCGGAACACGGCCGGGGCGGTGGCGTTGGCGCGGTACTCCTGCTCGATGGTTTCGATGACGTCGGGCGGGGTGCCGTCCCGGCTGATGTGGGAGATCACCAGCCGACTGCCCGGGGCCATCCGGTCGCGGAACGCGCGTATGCACGCGGCGGGGTCGTCCTCGTCGGTGAGGAAGTGCAGGACCGCCACGAGAGCCAGCGCGACCGGCTGCGACCAGTCGACCAGCCCGTCCTTGTCGAGGCGGTCGATGATCGCGTCGGGTTCCCGCAGGTCCCCGTGGACGATCTGCGCCTGGTGGGAGTAGGCGCGGGCGTGGGCGAGGACTATCTGGTCGTTGTCCACGCCGATCACGCGGGTGTCCGGGTCGACGCCCCAGGCGACCTCCCACGGGCTGGGGGAGGTGGGGAATCCGGTGCCGATGTCGATGACCTGCCGGATCCCCGCCTCTTCCACGCAGTGGAGGACGGCCCGTGCCAGGAAGTGCCGGTTGTGTCGCGCGACCGGGCGGATCCAGGGGGCCTTGGCGAGGATCCGGTCGGCGGCTTCGCGGTCGACCTCGTAGTAGTCCTTGCCGCCCAGGAAGTAGCTGTACATGCGGGCGGGGTTGGCGGGGCCGGGGACGCGGAGGAGCCTTTCGTCGGTGTGGGGGCTGCTCATTCGGGGAGGGGCTTTCTAGCGGGTTCGGTCGATGGTGGTCAGGGTGACGGGCAGTTCGGTGACGCCGCAGGCGACCAGCGACGACAGCGGCTCCAGGGCTTCGGGCGGCACCGCCAGGGCCAGGTTGAAGCGGCCGAGCAGCTCTTTCAGGGCGATGCCGGCTTCGAGCCGGGCGAGGGAGGCGCCCAGGCAGTAGTGCGGGCCGTACCCGAACGCCAGGTGCGCGGACGGGCGGCGTGTCAGGTCGAACCGGTCGGCGTCCGGCCCGTATCGGGCCGGGTCGCGGTTTGCCGCGCCGTAACACAGCAGCAGCGCCTCGCCCGCGGGGATGGAGGCCCCGAAAAGCTGCGTGGGCTCGGTCGTGTACCGCAGCGGTAGGGCGGCGATGGGGGAGGCCCACCGCAGGGTCTCCTCCACCAGGTCCGTCGGCCAGGTGCGCCCGCCGCAGAGCTGGCGGGCCCGCACGAGCGTGTACTGGTCGGGGTGGGTGAGTAGGGCCCGGACCGAGTTTGTGATGAGGTTGACCGTGGTCTCGTGGCCGGCGCCGACGAGCAGCACCAGCGTGTCGACCAGCTCCTCGTCGGTCAACGTGGTGGCGCGGTTGTTGACCAGGGTGCTGGTCAGGTCGTCGCCGGGGTGTTGCCTCTTGGCGGTGGCCAGGTTGGCGAGTTCCTTCCGCAGCTCGGCGAAGGCCGCGGCGTGGTCGACTCCGGGTCGTCCATGGTCGAATGCGGTGTCGCACAGGCCGTGGATGCGGGGCCTGTCGGGTTC
>NZ_BCQU01000205.1:0-1505 GCF_001552235.1 Actinomadura rubrobrunea NBRC 15275
TGGGCCGGAGGGACGGACGTCGTGCCGTCGGATGGTTCGACGTTGGTGGGTTTGTTCGAGGCTCAGGCGGCGGTGCGTCCGGATGCGGTGGCGGTGTCGTGTGAGGGTGTGTCGTTGACGTATGGGGAGGTGAATGCGCGGGCGAATCGGTTGGCGCGGCGTTTGGTGGAGTGTGGTGCGGGTCCGGAGCGGTTCGTTGCGTTGCGGTTGCCGCGGTCGGCGGATCTGGTGGTGGCGGTTCTGGCGGTGTTGAAGTCGGGGGCGGCGTATGTGCCGATCGACCCGTCCTACCCGGCCGAACGCGTCGCCTCCATGCTGGAGGACGCCCGTCCCGCGCTGACGTTGGGGCCGGACGACCTGGACGCCTCCGGCTACGAGGACACGAACCTGGATGTTCCGCTGTCCCCGGACAACCCCGCCTACGTGATCTTCACGTCGGGTTCGACGGGGCGTCCGAAGGGTGTGGTGGTTCCGCATCGGAATGTGGTGCGGTTGCTGCGGTCGACGGAGCGGTGGTTCGGCTTCGGGCCTTCGGATGTGTGGACGCTGTTCCACTCCTACGCGTTCGATTTCTCGGTGTGGGAGTTGTGGGGGGCGTTGGCGTACGGCGGTCGTGTGGTGGTGGTGCCGTTCGCGACGTCGCGTTCGCCGGAGGACTTCTTGCGCCTGCTTGTGGCGGAGCGTGTGACGGTGCTGAACCAGACGCCGTCGGCGTTCTATCAGCTGATGGCGGCGGATCGGGAGGCGCCGGGTGCGGATCTGGCGTTGCGGTATGTGATTTTCGGTGGTGAGGCGCTGGATCCGGGGCGGTTGGCGGAGTGGTATGCGCGGCATCCGCAGGACGCTCCGGTGCTGGTGAACATGTACGGGATCACCGAGACCACCGTCCACGTCACCCGCCAGATTCTCGATCGGGACCTGGTGGCGTCCGGTACGGGCAGTGTGATCGGCACGGGGATCGCGGACCTGCGGCTTTACGTGTTGGATGAGCGTTTGCAGCTTGTTCCGCCGGGTGTGGTGGGGGAGTTGTATGTCGCGGGTGCGGGGTTGGCGCGTGGTTATGTCAACCGTCCGGGGCTGACGGCCGAACGGTTCGTCGCCGACCCCTACGGGCCGCCCGGGACGCGCATGTATCGGACGGGGGATCTCGCGCGCTGGTCGAATGACGGGCGATTGGAGTATCTGGGCCGCTCTGATCAGCAGGTGCAGTTGCGCGGGTTCCGGATCGAGCTGGGGGATGTCGAGGCGGCGCTGGCACGGCACGAGGCGGTCTCGGATGTGGCGGTGGTCGTCCGGGACGACCGTCTGATCGCCTACGTCGTCGCCTCGGCTGACATCGATCCTTCTGATCTGCGGGCGTTTGTCGCGGAGTGGGTGCCGGAGTACATGGTTCCGGCGGTGGTGGTGCGGATGGATGCGTTGCCGTTGACGGTCAACGGCAAGCTGGACCGCGCCGCGTTGCCCGCTCCCGAGTCGGCGGTGCGGGTGTCGTCCCGGGGGCCGCG
>NZ_BCQU01000206.1:0-1340 GCF_001552235.1 Actinomadura rubrobrunea NBRC 15275
CCCGCCGCACGCTGGGCATTCGCGAAAATGTCGCGGATGCCCAGCGGCTTTTTTGCACCGCTTCGCTCCCCTGGCTGCTCCATGGCTGCTCGCCGCCCTGCACCCAGCCACACCGCCCGATTTCCTGGTCGCCCACGACACCGCCCGACACCCTGAGGGCCATAGCGGCCCACTGTGAACACGCGTCGGCCCGCCCCGGCACATGGCGCACCAGGGCGGGCCGCAGTTACGGCGCTGTCAGGCCAGCGTGGCCACCTGTCCACCCGTCGGGGTGGGCTGGTGGGGGTCGGCGTTCAAAATGACCGCTGCGGCGTCCTCCGCCGATTGCCGGGCCAGCTGCGGCAACAGACTGGTGTAGGTGTCCGCCGCAATGCTGATGGACGACAGCCGCAGGGTCTCCTGCACGACTTTCATGTCGTAACCGGCGGCCAGCAGGAACGACGCCGCACCATGCCGCAGATCATGCAGCCGGATCGGCGGCAGCCCCGCCTCCATCGCCAACCGCTCGAACAGGTCGGTCACCTGGTTGGGCACCAGCGGCCGACCGGTCTCGGTGGTGAACACCAACCCGGTCTCACTCCAGGCGTCCCCGGCGGCCAGACGCTCAGCGTTCTGCCGAGCCCGATGAGCCCGCAAGACCTTGACCGTGGAGGCATCCAGGCTGATGCTCGCCTCCCCGGCCTCGGACTTGGGCTTGCCCTGGATGGTTTCTGCACCGACCTGGGTCAGCTGCCAGCGAACAGTGGCGGTGCCGTGAGTCAGATCGAGATCGCTCCACCGCAGCCCGCACGCTTCG
This sequence comes from Actinomadura rubrobrunea NBRC 15275, assembly GCF_001552235.1. NCBI lineage: Bacteria > Bacillati > Actinomycetota > Actinomycetes > Streptosporangiales > Thermomonosporaceae > Actinomadura > Actinomadura viridilutea. The sequence continues at coordinate 797 of NZ_BCQU01000206.1, forward strand.
CCACGCCGGAGCCCTCGGAGCGCGATCAGATGGAACAGCGCGTACAACCGGTGCCGTTCGGCGCACTCCAGGAACCGCTTGGTCAGGGCTGGCGTCCACACCATCACCCGGGACGGGCGGGGCGCACCGATATAGGCGTCCAGCCGATTGATCTGGGTGCCCTGTCCACGCCCAGGGTCGGCTTCCCACTGGCGCCTGCGGCGCGCGTTCACTTCAGCGGTGTAGACGGCGAGGTTCTTGCGCCATTCGGCGATGCGCTCGTCCGTCCACACCAGCGCCTTGGGCGCCCTGCCCGACGGCAGCTCCGCCAACGCGGCGGCGTTGACTTCGATCAGCCGCTGTTTGATCGCCTTGTTCAGAGCGCTGCGCAGCGTCGCGCGGATCCGCTGCTTGGTCGCCGCCCCGACCACCCGCCGTCCCTTCACCCGGGCCCGGAGTTCAGGGTCACCGGACTCACGGGCTTGCACGACGAGTTCGTTGAGCTCGTCGATGGCTTCGAACATCCGATCCACGTCGGCCACCCGCAGCCGATCCAACCGGATGT
>NZ_BCQU01000207.1:0-1284 GCF_001552235.1 Actinomadura rubrobrunea NBRC 15275
CCGCGGACCGGCGGGACCGGGCGCGGCCGGGGCGCGGCGGCCGAACAGCTCGACCGCGGCGAGCAGCCCGAAGAACGCCCAGCCGTGCCGGTAGTGGAGCACCTCGTAGAACAGCCCAGAGATCAGGAAGACGACGACGAGCGCGCCGAACAGCTCCGGCCGCGGCACCAGCCGCGCGTACGCGGGGTCGAGCGCGCCCGGGCGGGCGATGCGCACCGACTTCAGCAGCAGCAGGAAGACGAGGACGATCAGCGCGATCCCGCCGAGGAACCCGCGTTCCAGCACGGCCGCGATGTAGTCGTTGTGCGCCTCGCGGACGTAGCTCTCCTGGTTCGCCAGCGTCCGGGCCTCGGTCTGCGCCGGGCCGATGCCCCACGGATGCGGCTGCTCCCGGATCATGCGGACGGTCATCGCGGTCACCGTGCTGCGCGACTCGGTGCTCTCCCCGGTCGTCCGGCCGATCGAGTCGCGCAGGATCGGCGACGCGGCACTGGCCCGGTCCAGGTACGGCTGCACGTCGATCTGCGTCAGCGCGGCCGCGGCGCCGCCGCCGAGCAGCGTCACCAGGCATCCGGCGGCGACGGCGTGCCGCGCCCTGCCCTCGCGGACCATCCGCCACAGCCCGCCCGCCACGGTGGCGACGATCAGGGCGAGCGCGCCGCCGTTGGAGCCCGTCAGCACCTCGGCGGCGATCAGCACGGCGCACACCGCCCGGCGGCGCCACGCCGTCTCGGGGAACCGCGCCGCCCGGGCGATGAACAGCACGCAGATCAGCCAGTTGGCGGCGTAGTTGGCGTCGCCGAAGGTGAACTGCAGGCGCTCGCCGTCCGGCTGCTTGCCCGACAGCGCGTCGAGGCCGGCCGCGTATCCGACGATCATGAGCAGCGCGGACGCGGTGCCGAGGCACACCCAGGCGCGCAAAGCCGTGCGCAGCAGCCGCGGGTCCCGGCCCAGGTTGGCCAGGCTCACCGCCCACAGCAGCACGAACAGGTCCTGGACCAGCGTGAGCGGTCCGACGCCGTTGGCGAGCGCGGCGATGCCGCCCGCCGCGACCGTGAGCAGCGTCGGCACCAGGTACGGCCAGCGGACCGGGACGCGCCGCGACGCCGCCCACAGCAGCGTCGTCGCCGTCAGCGCCACCAGCGCCAGGTCGGGCAGGCCGGTGTTGCCGGGGCCGGGCGGCAGCCCGAACGGCATGAGCAGCGGCAGCGAGGCGATGGCGGGGACCAGCACCGCCGCCGCGGCCGCCGGCCGGCGCCGCGGCGCGTCGGGCGCCCCGCCCGC
>NZ_BCQU01000208.1:0-1283 GCF_001552235.1 Actinomadura rubrobrunea NBRC 15275
GGGTGAGGGGTGATGCCGAGCCGTTTTAGGTGAAGTGAGTGATCCCATGCTGCCGAGAAAAGCCTCTAGCGAGTGTGCCGGCGGCCCGTACCCTAAACCGACTCAGGTGGTCGGGTAGAGTATACCGAGGCGTTCGGGTGAACTGTGGTTAAGGAACTCGGCAAATTGCCCCCGTAACTTTGGGAGAAGGGGGGCCGCGTCTGGTGATCGCCCTTTGCGGTGGGAGCTGGGTGCGGTCGCAGTGGCCAGGGGGAAGCGACTGTTTACTAAAAACACAGGTCCGTGCGAAGTCGTAAGACGCTGTATACGGACTGACGCCTGCCCGGTGCCGGAACGTTAAGAGGACCGGTTAGACCTTTTGGGGTCGAAGCTGAGAATCTAAGCGCCGGTAAACGGCGGTGGTAACTATAACCATCCTAAGGTAGCGAAATTCCTTGTCGGGTAAGTTCCGACCTGCACGAATGGCGTAACGACTTCCCCGCTGTCTCAACCGCAGGCCCGGTGAAATTGCAGTACGAGTAAAGATGCTCGTTTCGCGCAGCAGGACGGAAAGACCCCGGGACCTTTACTACAGCTTGGCATTGGCGTTTGGTGTGTCTTGTGTAGGATAGGTGGGAGACTGTGAAGCGGGTACGCCAGTATTCGTGGAGTCGTTGGTGAAATACCACTCTGGTCGCATTGAGCGTCTAACCCGCGCCCGTGGATCCGGGTGGGGGACAGTGCCTGGTGGGTAGTTTAACTGGGGCGGTTGCCTCCTAAAGGGTAACGGAGGCGCCCAAAGGTTCCCTCGGCCTGGTTGGTAATCAGGTGGTGAGTGCAAGGGCACAAGGGAGCTTGACTGTGAGACTGACGGGTCGAGCAGGTGCGAAAGCAGGGCCTAGTGATCCGGCATCGGCGTGTGGAAGCGGTGTCGCTCAACGGCTAAAAGGTACCCCGGGGATAACAGGCTGATCTTCCCCAAGAGTCCATATCGACGGGATGGTTTGGCACCTCGATGTCGGCTCGTCGCATCCTGGGGCTGGAGTAGGTCCCAAGGGTTGGGCTGTTCGCCCATTAAAGCGGCACGCGAGCTGGGTTTAGAACGTCGTGAGACAGTTCGGTCCCTATCCGCTGTGCGCGTTGGAGAATTGATGGGGGTCTGTCCCTAGTACGAGAGGACCGGGACGGACGAACCTCTGGTGTGCCAGTTGTCCCGCCAGGGGCATGGCTGGTTGGCTACGTTCGGTCGGGATAACCGCTGAAAGCATCTAAGCGGGAAGCCTTCCCCGAGATGAGTTCTCCCT
>NZ_BCQU01000209.1:0-1282 GCF_001552235.1 Actinomadura rubrobrunea NBRC 15275
GGGTGCGGCCGCGGGTGTCGAACAGCAGTCGGGAGTGGCGGGCGAGGGTTTCGGGGTCGTAGGCCGTGTGGTCGGCCAGGACGATGACCAGGTCGGCGTCCTGGAGGGCTGTGGCCAGGGCTTGGTGGTGGGCTGCGGTGTCCGCGGCCGTGTGGTGGCGGTTGCGGTCGATTGGTGGTGGGCCGACGCGGGGCACTTGCACTCCGTCGACGTGCCATTCGGTCACGTAGGGGTCGTGGTAGCGCAGGTGGGCGCCGAGGCGGGCCAGGCGGCGGGCGACGGGCCGGGCGGGGGATTCGCGTTGGTCGGCGATGTCGGCTTTGTAGGTGACGCCCAGCAGCAGGATGCGGGCGTCTTTGAGGGGTTGTCCTTGCTGGTTGAGGAGTTGTTGGGCGCGTTCGACGACGTAGCGGGGCATGCGGTCGTTGATTTCCTGGGCGAGTTCGACGAAGCGGAAGGGGTAGCCCAGGGAGCGGACTTTGTAGGACAGGTAGTTGGGGTCGATGGGGATGCAGTGGCCGCCGACGCCGGGGCCGGGGCGGAAGGGTTGGAAGCCGAAGGGTTTGGTGGCGGCGCAGTCGATGGCGTCCCACAGGTCGATGCCGAGTTCGTGGCAGAAGACGGCCATCTCGTTGACCAGGGCGATGTTGACGTGGCGGTAGGTGTTCTCCAGGAGTTTGGCCATTTCGGCTTCGCGGGTGCCGCGGGCTTGGACGACGTGGTCGACGAACTTGCCGTAGAAGGCGGCGGCGGCCGAGGCGCAGCCGGGGGTGTGGCCGCCGACGATCTTGGGGGTGTTGCGGACGCCGTAGACGGGGTTGCCGGGGTCGATGCGTTCGGGGGAGAAGGCCAGGTGGAAGTCGCGTCCGGCGGCAAGGCCGGTGGTTTCCAGGATGGGGCGGAGGACTTCGTCGGTGGTGCCGGGGTAGGTGGTGGATTCCAGGATGACCAGCATGCCCGGCTGGAGGTGGCGGGCGACGGTTTCGGCGGCGCCGCGGACGGCGGTCAGGTCGGGGCCGCCGTCGTGGGACAGGGGGGTGGGGACGCAGATGACGGCGGTGCGGGCGCCGTCGAGGATGGTCTCGTCCAGGCTGGGTTGGAAGCCTGTGGCGAGCATGTGGTCGACGTCGTCGTCGGTGACGTCGTCGATGTGGGAGTGTCCTGCTTTCAGCCCGGTGACCACCCGCGGGTCGCGGTCCAGCCCGCCGACCCGCAGGCCGGCGCGGCAGGCCTCGCGCACCAGCGGCAGTCCGACGTATCCGAGCCCGATGACCACCAGATC
>NZ_BCQU01000210.1:0-1227 GCF_001552235.1 Actinomadura rubrobrunea NBRC 15275
GCGCCGAGGCGCCGCCCGGCCCCCCGGCGGGCTCCGCCGCCCCCGGACCGCGGCCGGCGCGGGGTCGCACGGTCAGCGGACCTCGTGCAGGTCGAGCAGGTCCACGCGCACGTGCCGGCCCCCGGACAGGGCGCCGATCACGGTGCGCAGGGCCTTGGCGGTGCGACCGCTGCGACCGATGACCTTGCCGAGGTCGTCGGGGTGCACCCGCACCTCGAGGACCCGGCCGCCCCTGATCCGGCGGGCCTTGACCCGGACGTCGTCCGGGTGCTCGACGATCCCGCGCACCAGGTGCTCGAGCGCTTCTTCGAGCACGTCAGCCCTCGCTCTTAGCTTCGGTGTTCTCCTCGGCCTTGGCCGCGGCGCCCTCGCCCCGGTCCTCGCCCTTGCCCTTCTTGGACTCGGACTTCTTGCGGGACTTGGCCGTCGTGGCGGGGGCCTCCTCCTCGCCGAGCGACTCCTTGACCGCGGCCTCGAACAGGGCCTTCTTGTCGGGCTTGGGCTCGGCGGTCTTGAGCGTGCCCTCGGCGCCGGGCTCGCCCTTGAACTTCTGCCAGTCGCCGGTGATCTTCAGGATGTTGAGCACCGGTTCGGTCGGCTGCGCGCCCACGCTCAGCCAGTACTGCACCCGCTCGGAGTTCACCTTGATGAGCGAGGGCTCCTGCTTGGGCTGGTACAGGCCGATCTCCTCGATGGCCCGACCGTCGCGCTTGGTGCGCGCATCGGCGACGACGATCCGGTACTCCGGGTTCCGGATCTTCCCCAGACGCTTGAGCTTGATCTTGACTGCCACGGGTGTGGTGTTCTCCAGACTTCATACAGGGCCGAGCGGGTCTCGCCGGGTGGGGATACCGGCTACCGACCGCTCCATGGACTCCGGCCGCGCAGGACGAGAGAGGGCACCTGTGCGAATCCGGTTTTCCAGCCTGCCATTCTGCCAGACGATCCGCGCGAGAACCCAATCGCGACGTGACACGCCGACCGCGCCGCCGCATCGGCTCCGCACGGGCGGCGCGGCGCCGCGGCCGTTTGCGCCGCCCGACGCGATTCGCGCCGTTACGGCCTACTTCTTCTTCTTGTTCTTGCGGCCCTGGAGATCGCCCAGGTCGGGCATCTGGAAGCCGGGGGGCAGCTGCCCGCCGAGGCCCGGGGGCAGGCCGCCGAGGCCGCCGAGGCCGGGCGGCAGGCCCGTGGGGGCGGCCCCGTCCGGGGCGGCGGCGGGCTGCT
>NZ_BCQU01000211.1:0-1166 GCF_001552235.1 Actinomadura rubrobrunea NBRC 15275
GGACGCCAGCTCGGCGGCGGCGCGGTCGGCGTCCTGCGCCGCCCGCACGGCGGCGGCGAGCGCGTCGGCCTCGCCGCGCAGCCGGTCGATGCGGGCCTCGAGCGTGGGGTCGTCGCCGCGCGCGGCGTCGAGGTCCTCGCGCAGCCGGGACTGCTCGTCCGCCCGTTCCCGGTCGCGTGCGCGGTGGTCGGCCAGGGCGCCGCGGACGCCCTCGAGTCGGGTCCGGGCCTGGTCGAGCTCCTGTTCGCGGCGGCGCAGCTCGGCGTCGAGGCGTTCGGCGTCGGCGGCGCGGCCGGTCAGCTCGGCCAGGGCGCGCTCGGCGGCGTCGAGCTCGGCGGCAAGGGCCTCGACGGGCGCCTCACCGGCGATCTCCAGTCTGGCGTCCAGATCGGCGCGCAGAGACTCGATCTTCGCGGCGGCCTTCTCACGCCGGTCCCGGGCGCGCTCGTAGGCCGCCTGGGCGCGTTCCTCGTCCTCCTCCCCCGGAACGTGGCCGCGGGAGACGGCGGGCTCAGGATGCTCGCGCGCCCCGCACACCCGGCACGGTTCGCCGGGGACCAGGTCGCGGGCGAGCGCGGCGGCCATGCCGTCCAGCCGGGCCTGCCGCAGCTCCTGGAGCCGGTCGCGCGCCTCCTGCGCGGCGTCGACGGCGGCGCGGTGCTCCTGCTCCGCCTCGGCGAGCTGCCCGGCCACCCGGTCGCGCCATTCGGCGGCCGCGAGAACGTCCCTGGCGCGCTTCACCCTGGCCTCGGCCCCGGGCCGTGCGGCGGCGGCGATGCGGGCGTCGTCCAGGCGCGCCCGCAGCTCCTCGACGACGCCGGGCAGCGCCTCCAAGGCGTCGGCGAGCCGCGCCTCCTCCCCCTCCAGCCGGGCCAGCTCTTCCGCCAGCGCGGTCCGCTCCTCGCCGATCCGGCGCAGCCGCTCGGCGTCGGCGCGCCTGCCGTCCAGGACGGCGATCTCCTCGCGGCGGGCGCCTTCGGCCTTCACCAGCACGTCCTCCGCGGCGCCTGGCGGCACCAGCTCCCCCACCCGGGCGCGGGCGTCGGCGGCGAGGGCGCGCGCCCGGTCGGCCTCCCGCCGCCGGGACGCGGCCTCGCGGATGAGCGGCACCACCCGGTCGGCGCGGGCGGCGGCGTCGAGCCGGTCGGCGAGCGCGGCGCGCCAGG
>NZ_BCQU01000212.1:0-1104 GCF_001552235.1 Actinomadura rubrobrunea NBRC 15275
GGGACGACCAACTCGGTCGTGGCGATCCTGGAGGGCGGGGAGCCCACGGTGATCGCCAACGCGGAGGGAGCGCGGACCACGCCGTCCGTCGTGGCCTTCGCCAAGAACGGTGAAGTGCTGGTCGGCGAGGTCGCCAAGCGCCAGGCGGTGACCAACGTCGACCGCACCATCCGGTCGGTGAAGCGGGAGATGGGCACCGACTGGAAGAAGAAGATCGACGACAAGGACTTCACCCCGCAGCAGATCAGCGCGTTCGTGCTGCAGAAGCTCAAGCGGGACGCCGAGGCGTACCTGGGCGAGCAGATCACCGACGCGGTGATCACCGTCCCCGCCTACTTCTCCGACCACCAGCGGCAGGCGACCAAGGAGGCCGGGCAGATCGCCGGCCTGAACGTGCTGCGCATCATCAACGAGCCCACGTCGGCGGCGCTGGCCTACCACCTGGAGAAGGAGAACGAGGCCACCATCTTGGTGTTCGACCTGGGCGGCGGCACCTTCGACGTGTCGCTGCTGGAGGTCGGCGACGGGGTGGTGGAGGTCAAGGCCACCAGCGGTGACAACCACCTGGGCGGCGACGACTGGGACAACGCGATCGTCGACTGGCTGGTCGAGCGGTTCAAGAACGCCAACGGCGTCGACCTGTCCAAGGACAAGATGGCGCTGCAGCGGCTGCGGGAGGCGGCCGAGAAGGCCAAGATCGAGCTGTCGTCGTCGTCGGAGACGCAGATCAACCTGCCCTACATCACCGCGTCGGCCGAGGGCCCGCTGCACCTGGACGAGAAGCTGTCGCGGGCGGAGTTCCAGCGGATGACCGCCGACCTGCTGGAGCGGACCAAGAAGCCGTTCCACCAGGTCATCAAGGACGCCGGCATCACCGTCAACGACATCGACCACGTCGTCCTGGTCGGCGGCTCGACCCGCATGCCCGCGGTGTCCGAGCTGGTCAAGGAGCTGACCGGCGGCAAGGAGCCGAACAAGGGCGTCAACCCCGACGAGGTCGTCGCCGTGGGCGCCGCGCTGCAGGCCGGCGTGCTCAAGGGCGAGGTGAAGGACGTCCTGCTGCTGGACGTCACCCCGCTGAGCCTGGGCATCGAGACCAAGGGC
>NZ_BCQU01000213.1:0-1102 GCF_001552235.1 Actinomadura rubrobrunea NBRC 15275
GACGTAGGTGACTTGCTGTTGCTGCTGCCGCTGGGCAGCGGTCGTGGCCGGCGCGGGCGCGGTCATCGCCATCGTCATGCCGACCAGAACGGCTGCGGCGACCAGCAGGCGCCTCGGACCGGACAGCGATCCCCGTCGGCGAAGACGGCCTGAGCCGGCTTCCCCTCTCGCCACCTCGCGTGAATGTGCCATCTTGAGACCTCCTTTGCGCCGGGATACGGCTTTTCTCCACCAGAACGGATCTTTCTGCCCCTCAGCCAGGCCGCGGTAGCCGCTCTCGACATTCCGCCGATGGTTTACTGGAGCCACCGTCTTCCGGCCCAGGATCTATCGCAACTTCGGATGAGCGATCGATTGGGGGCCGGAAGAACAGTGTTCCTAGATGGACGCTGCAGCTGGTCCGCTGACGACCACGACAGGGTGGTTCAGTCGGGAATCAGGCCGCTGTCCACGCCGACGGGTCCCGTACCGACGGTGATCGTTCCGGTCACCGTGTTCGTCGCCGTACTGATCACCGACGCAGTGCCCGAGACGAAATTGGTCACGTAGACCCGAGTACCACCCGGAGTCACCGCCACACCGAGCGGGCCGTCACCCACGGTGATCGTGTCGATCACCGTGTTCGACGCCGTACTGATCACCGACACATTGTCCGAGACATTGTTGGCCACGTAGACCCGAGTACCACCGGGAGTGACCGCGAGCCCCTCCGGAGCAGCACCGACGGTGATCGTGTCGATCACCGTGTTCGACGCCGTACTGATCACCGACACACTGCCTGAACCGGCATTGGTCACGTAGACCCGAGTACCCCCCGGAGTGACGACCGGCGCCACCGGGGCGGCACCGACGGTGATCGTGTCGACCACGGTGTTCGACGCCGTACTGATCACCGACACGTTGTCGGAGCCGAGATTGGCTACGTAGACGCGGGTACCACCCGGAGTCACCGCCACCCCCGTCGGGTCGTCACCCACGGTGATCGTATCGATCACCGTGTTCGACGCCGTACTGATCACCGACACGTTGTCCGAGTCGCGGTTGACCACGTAGACGCGGGTGCCACCCGGAGAGACCGCTACCGCCCACGGTCTGTCACCAA
>NZ_BCQU01000214.1:0-1092 GCF_001552235.1 Actinomadura rubrobrunea NBRC 15275
TGTACTGACCATGGACGTTGGTGACGGCGACACGGCTGGATGATCTTGAAATGGGGAGGACCTCCTGGCGTGGTGTGGAGCTACCAGACAGCCGCACCACCGCCCAAGGAGGTCCTCGTGCCCCACCGTAACGCCCCGCTGACCGAGCTGGGTCGTCTACGCCTGGCCCGCTGTGTCGTGGACCAGGGCTGGTCGCTGCGACGGGCCGCCGAGCGGTTCCAGGTCTCGGCCACCACCGCCAAACGGTGGGCCGACCGGTACCGGCAGCAGGGCGCAGCGGGCATGAGCGACCGTCCCAGCCGGCCGCACACCAGCCCCCGGCGTACGCCCCAGCGGATCGAGCGGCGCATCGTGCGCACCCGCGTCCGCCACCGGCTCGGCCCCGCGCGCATCGCCGCCCGCCTGGGCCTGCCACCGTCGACGGTGCACCGCGTGCTGCAGCGCTACGGCTGCCCGCCGCTGGCGCATCTGGACCGGGCCACCGGCCGGCCCGTGCGCCGCTACGAGCACCCCGCGCCCGGCGATCTGGTGCACGTGGACGTCAAGAAGCTGGGCAACATTCCCGATGGCGGCGGCCACCGCGTCCACGGCCGGGCGGTGGGCAACCGCAACCACCAGCGCACCGCGACCTTGGATCGGCGCGGCGGCAAGCCCCTGCTGGGCTACGGCTACCTGCACACCGCCATCGACGACCACTCCCGCCTGGCCTACACCGAGATCCTGCCCGACGAACGCAAGCAGACCGCGACCGCGTTCTGGCAACGGGCCCAGGCATTCTTCGCCAGCTGCGGGATCACCGTGCGCCGCGTGCTGACCGACAACGGCTCGGCCTACCGCTCGCGGCTGTGGCGCGACACCCTGACCGCCGCCGGGATCGCACACAAGCGCACCCGCCCGTTCCGCCCGCAGACCAACGGCAAGGTCGAGCGCTACCACCGCACCCTGCTGGACGAATGGGCCTACGCCCGCCCCTACGCCTCCGAGACCGAACGCCGCGCCGCGCTTGCCCCCTGGCTGCACATCTACAACCATCACCGCGGCCACACCGCACTCGGCGGCCTCCCACCCGCCAGCCGCGTCACCAACCTGTCA
>NZ_BCQU01000215.1:0-1048 GCF_001552235.1 Actinomadura rubrobrunea NBRC 15275
GGGCTGCGACGACGTGCCGGCGCCCGCCGCGTCCGCTACGCCCCCGCCGCCGGACGCGCCGTCGCCGGACGCCGTCTCACCAGCTCCCGAACCAGCGCGCATGCGGTCCTGAGCTCGGCCGTGGACGCCGCCGCGCCGTAGCCGATCACCAGCCCGGACACCCTGGCCGGCCCCGCGTGGTGGCGGGCGAGGGTGTCCACCAGGACCCCCTCGCGGGCCGCCTCGTCCGCCACCCGCGCCGCCTCCCGCTCCGGCAGCTCCACCACCAGGTGCAGCCCGGCGGTGTCGCCGCGCAGCCGCAGCCCGTCCAGGGCCTCGGCGACCGCCGCGCGGCGGCGCGCGTACTCGGCGCGCATCCGCCGCACGTGCCGGTCCAGGTCGCCGCGCTCCAGCAGCAGGCGCATCGCCTCCTGCGGGACGACGGCGGTGCGGTCGTTCAGCCGGTCGCGTCGCGCGGCGATCTCCTCGACCAGCTCGGGCCGCGCCACCAGCCAGCCGACCCCCACGTCCGCGGTGAGGATCTTGGTGGTGGTGCCCAGGTAGACGACGACGTCGGGGTCCAGCCCGTACAGGGCGGGCAGCGGCGCCACGTCGTAGCGGAACTCGCCGTCGTAGTCGTCCTCGGCGACGAGGGCGCCCGTCCGCCGCGCCCAGGCCAGCAGCGCCTGCCGCCGCGGCACCGGCAGCACCCCGCCCAGCGGGTACTGGTGCGACGGCGTCGTGTAGACCAGGCGCAGGTCGTCGGGGAGGCCGTCGACGACCAGCCCGTGCTCGTCGACCGGGCAGGGCACCAGCTCGGCCCCGCGCGCCGCCAGCACCTCGCGCGCCCTGCCGTACCCGGGCTCCTCCACGCCGACCCGGTCCCCGGGGCGAAGGACCGTGGCGGCCAGCAGGTCCAGCCCGTTCGTGGCGCCCCGCGTCACCAGCACGCGGCTCGGCGGGCAGAGGACGCCCCTGCTGCGGCGGATGTAGTCGGCCAGCGCGGCGCGCAGCCCCGGCAGGCCCCGCGGGTCGGGACGCGTCGCGGGCGGCACGCCGGCGGCCAGCC
>NZ_BCQU01000216.1:0-979 GCF_001552235.1 Actinomadura rubrobrunea NBRC 15275
GCCGCGTCACGGCGCCGCCGCCGCGGCCCCGCGCGCCCGCCGCAGCGCGCCGCGCACCCACGCGGCGACCTCCGGGGCGTCGGGACGTTCGCGCAGCGAGGTCAGCGCCACCGGCTTGCCGCCGCGCACCCGGAGGGCGTCCCGCTCCATCCGCGCCACGTCGCTGCCCGCCAGCGGCGCCAGATCCGTCTTGTTGATCACCAGCAGGTCCGCCTGCGCCACGCCCGGACCGCCCTTGCGCGGCACGTCGTCGCCGCCCGCCGCGTCCAGCACGAAGATCTGCAGGTCGGCCAGGCCCCGGCTGAACAGCGCGGTCAGGTTGTCGCCGCCGCTTTCCACGAGGACCAGGTCCAGCCGCCCGTGCCGGGCCTGCAGGTCCTCCACCGCGTCCAGATTGGCGGAGATGTCGTCGCGGATGGCGGTGTGCGGGCAGCAGCCGGTGCGCACCGCCGTGATCCGGTCGTCGGGCAGCACCGCCGCGCGCCTCAGGAAGTCGGCGTCCTCGGTGGTGTAGATGTCGTTGGTCACCACCGCCAGGGCGTACTCGTCGCGCAGGGCGCGGCACAGCGCCGCCGTCAGCGCGGTCTTGCCGCTGCCCACCGGGCCGCCGATGCCCAGGCGCAGCGCCCGGCCCGCCGGCGGCGCGGCCTCGTGCGGGTCGTGATCGTGGTGGGCGCCCACGGTGCGTCCTTTCGTCTCCTCACGATTCGTCTTCTCACTTCGTCTTCTCACGATTCGAACAGGCGCAGGCCGGCGCGGACGTGCGCCTCGGCGAGCAGGTCGAGCAGCGGCGCGGACGGCGCGGGCAGCGCGTCCCACCCGCCGGCGGCCGCGGCGGCGGCCTCGTCGGCCACCTCGTCCATCCGGGCCGCCAGGTCGGCCAGGACCCGGTGCACGTCCAGCGGGTCCAGCCCGAGCAGCCGGACGGCGGCCGACGCCGGTCCCGCCGCCGCCCCGTACGCGGCGACCGCGGCCGCCT
>NZ_BCQU01000217.1:0-942 GCF_001552235.1 Actinomadura rubrobrunea NBRC 15275
TCCGCCAGGACCTCCTCCGACACGTTCGGAATGTCCCGGGTGATCTCCTCCGGCCCCAGCTTGGTGTCGCGCGCGTCGACCTCGTGCTCTTCGATGTGGATCGACGACAGCACATCGTCCTGCACCAGCCGCTGCGACAAGATGATGGCGTCCTCGTAGTTGTGCCCCTCCCACGGCATGAACGCCACCAGCAGGTTCTTGCCCAGGGCCATCTCGCCCTTGTCGGTGCACGGCCCGTCGGCGATCACCTGCCCGGCCTCCACCCGCTGCCCCTCGTCCACGATGGGCTTCTGGTTGAAGCACGTGCCCTGGTTGGACCGCTTGAACTTGGCCACCCGGTACGTGGTGCGCGTGCCGTCGTCGTTGAGCACGGTGATGTAGTCGGCCGACACCTCCTCCACCACCCCGGCCTTCTCGGCCAGGATGACGTCGCCGGCGTCGGTGGCGGCCCGGTACTCCATGCCCGTGCCGACCAGCGGGGCCTCGCTGCGCAGCAGCGGCACCGCCTGCCGCTGCATGTTGGAGCCCATCAACGCCCGGTTGGCGTCGTCGTGCTCCAAGAACGGGATCATCGCCGTGGCCACCGAGGTCATCTGCCGCGCCGACACGTCCATGTAGTGGACCTCGCTCGGCGGCACCAGCTCCACCTCGCCGCCCTTCTTGCGGACCAGCACCCGGTCCTCGGCGAAGGTGCCGTCCTCGTTCATCGGCGAGTTGGCCTGCGCGATGACGTACCGGTCCTCCTCATCGGCGGTCAGGTAGTCGATCTCATCGGTCACCCGACCGTCCACCACCCGCCGGTACGGCGTCTCCACGAACCCGAACGGGTTCACCCGACCGAACGCCGCCAGCGAACCGATCAACCCGATGTTCGGCCCTTCCGGCGTCTCGATCGGACACATCCGCCCATAGTGCGACGGGTGAACGTCACGGACCTCCATG
>NZ_BCQU01000218.1:0-922 GCF_001552235.1 Actinomadura rubrobrunea NBRC 15275
TGCTGGCGCTGGCCGACGAGACCTCGGGGCGGCTGGTGGTCGAGGCCGCCGACGGCGTGCACGCCGCCGAACTGCGCGGTCTGACCGTCCCGCTGGAGGAGACCCCCGCCGGGAACGTGTTCCGCACCAGTACGCCGGTGCGGCTGGAGGACGGCCGGGCGGCGACGGACGGCATCGATCTGCCGCCCGAGCTGGAGATCGGCCCGCTGCTGATCGTCCCCCTGGGGTCCGGGGACTCGGCCCGCGGGGTGATCGCGCTGGTCAATGCGCCCGGCGCCGTAGTGTTCAGCGATGCCACCCAGCGGTTGCTGGAGGCGTTCGCGGGGCAGGCGGCGGTGGCGTTGGAGCTGGCCGACCGGCGCCGCGACGCCGAGCGCCTGGCCCTGCTGGAGGACCGCGACCGCATCGCCCGGGATCTGCACGACACCGTCATCCAGCGGCTGTTCGCCACGGCGATGACGTTGATGAGCGCGGGCAAGATCACCCAGCGGCGGGACGTGGCGGTGCGGGTGCAGCGCGCGGTGGACGATCTGGATGACACGATCCGGCAGATCCGTTCCACGATCTTCGCGCTGCAGGCGGGTCCGGATGAGGAGGGGCTGCGCAGCCGTCTGCACGCGGTGGTGGACGAGGCGGCCGACCATCTGGGGTTCGCGCCGTCGGTCCGGTTGGACGGGCTGCTGGACACCGCCGTGTCGGACGAGGTCGGCGAGCATCTGCTGGCGGTGGCGCGGGAGGCGTTGTCGAATGTGGCGCGGCATGCCCGTGCCCGTGAGGCCCAGGTCGCGGTCGATGTGCGGGATGACGAGGTGGTGCTGCGGGTGGAGGACGACGGCGTGGGCCTTTGTGAGGGCGGTCGTCGCAGCGGTCTGCGCAACATGGCCGAACGCGCCGAGCGTCTGGGCGGCTCGTTCCAGGCGAC
>NZ_BCQU01000219.1:0-909 GCF_001552235.1 Actinomadura rubrobrunea NBRC 15275
GCGCCAGAACCCGGCGGCCAGTCCCGCGGCATAGGCGGCGCCCAGCGCGGTGGTCTCGGCCACGACGGGACGCGACACCGGCACGCCCAGGATGTCGGCCTGCAACTGCATGCACAGCTCGTTGGCCGTCACCCCGCCGTCCACCTTCAGCACGTCCAGCGACACGCCCGAGTCCTCGCGCATCGCCTCCACCACGTCCCGCGTCTGATAGCAGATCGACTCCAACGTGGCGCGCGCCAGGTGGGCGTTGGTGTTGTAGCGGGACAGGCCGACGATGGCGCCGCGGGCGTCGCTGCGCCAGTACGGCGCGAACAGCCCGGAGAACGCCGGCACGAAGTACACCCCGCCGTTGTCGTCGACCTGGCGGGCCAGCGCCTCGCTCTGGGCGGCGCCGGAGATGATGCCCAGCTGGTCGCGCAGCCACTGCACCGCCGACCCGGTCACCGCGATCGAGCCCTCCAGCGCGTACACCGGCTTGGCGTCCCCGAACTTGTAGCAGACCGTGGTCAGCAGCCCGTGCTCGGACCGCACGAGCTCCTCGCCGGTGTTGAGCAGCAGGAAGTTGCCGGTGCCGTAGGTGTTCTTGGCCTGGCCGGGCTCGAAGCACACCTGCCCGACGGTGGCCGCCTGCTGGTCGCCGAGCGCGGCCGTCAGCGCCACCTCGCCGCCCAACGGGCCGTCCGCGCGGGTCGCGCCGTAGCCGCTCGGGTCGGACGAGGGGCGGATCTCGGGGAGCATGGCCCGGGGGACGCCGAAGAACGACAGCAGCTCGTCGTCCCAGTCGAGGGTCTCCAGGTTCATGAGCATGGTGCGGCTGGCGTTGGTGACGTCGGTGACGTGCACGCCGCCGTCGCGGCCGCCGGTCAGGTTCCACAGCAGCCAACTGTCGGTCGTGCCGAAGACCGCCTC
>NZ_BCQU01000220.1:0-904 GCF_001552235.1 Actinomadura rubrobrunea NBRC 15275
GGGTCGGATGGTTAGCATCAACGGCCTCAGCGCTGGCGCGTACCAGCGGGTACGGGAATATCAACCCGTTGCCCATCGACTACGCCTCACGGCCTCGCCTTAGGTCCCGACTTACCCTGGGCGGATCAGCCTGCCCCAGGAACCCTTAGTCATCCGGCGCACACGTTTCCCACGTGTGAATCGCTACTCATGCCTGCATTCTCACTCCCATAGCCTCCACCGTTGGATCACTCCACGGCTTCACCGGCCACAGGACGCTCCCCTACCCATCACACCCACACGGGCGCAATGCCACGGCTTCGGCGGTGTGCTTGAGCCCCGCTACATTGTCGGCGCGGAATCACTTGACCAGTGAGCTATTACGCACTCTTTCAAGGATGGCTGCTTCTAAGCCAACCTCCTGGTTGTCACGGCAACTCCACATCCTTTCCCACTTAGCACACGCTTCGGGGCCTTAGCCGATGATCTGGGCTGTTTCCCTCTCGACTACGAAGCTTATCCCCCGCAGTCTCACTGCCGCGCTCTCACTTACCGGCATTCGGAGTTTGGCTGACGTCAGTAACCTTGTCGGGCCCATCAGCCACCCAGTAGCTCTACCTCCGGCAAGAAACACGCGACGCTGCACCGAAATGCATTTCGGGGAGAACCAGCTATCACGGAGTTTGATTGGCCTTTCACCCCTAGCCACAGGTCATCCCCCAGGTTTTCAACCCTGGTGGGTTCGGGCCTCCACACCGTCTTACCGGCGCTTCACCCTGCCCATGGCTAGATCACCCCGCTTCGGGTCTACAGCATGCGACTATGACGCCCTCTTCAGACTCGCTTTCGCTACGGCTACCCGACACCGGTTAACCTCGCCACACACCGTAACTCGCAGGCTCATTCTTCAAAAGGCACGCCATCA
>NZ_BCQU01000221.1:0-899 GCF_001552235.1 Actinomadura rubrobrunea NBRC 15275
CCTAGGGCCTGTTTTGCGGATCTGGCGGATCTGGATCTTGTGGTTGTGGCTTGATAAGGGGCCATGGTTCGCCGACACGAGCTGACCGATGCCGCCTGGGCCAGGATCGAGCCGCTGCTGCCGGTCAACACCGGCCCCGGCGGCCGGTGGCGGGACCACCGGCAGGTGATCAACCGGATCCTGTGGAAGATCCGCACCGGCGCCGACTGGCGCGACATCCCCGAACGGTACGGACCCTGGCAGACCCTCTACCAGCGGTTCCGCCGCTGGAGCGCGGACGGGACCTGGGACCGGCTGCTCGCCCGCGTCCAGACCCACGACGACGCGATCGGCGCGGTGGACTGGTCGGCGGTCTGCGTGGACTCCACCATCGTGCGCGCCCACCAGTACGCCGCCGGGGCCCGCAAAAAGGGGAGCGCCCGGGGACGAAACCGGCATGCCAGGAGGCCGGGCAGGCGCTCGGGCGGTCCCGCGGCGGGCTGACCACCAAGATCCACCTGGCCTGCGACGGGCGCGGCCTGCCGCTCGCGTTCACGGTGACCGCCGGCAACGTCAACGACTGCACCCGCCTGATCGACGTGGTCGAGGCCATTCGGATCGCGCGCACCGGCCCGGGCCGCCCGCGGGTGCGGCCCGGGCACCTGATCGCCGACAAGGGCTACTCCACGGGCATCATCCGCGCTTATCTGAGGCGGCGGCGCATCCCGCACACCATCCCCGAACGCGCCGATCAGCTTGCCGCGCGGGCCCGGCGCGGGCACCGCCGCTGCGGGTTCGACCGCGACCGCTACCGGCGCCGCAACGTGATCGAACGCTGCTTCAACCGGCTCAAACGCTTCCGCGGCATCGCCACCCGCTACGACAAGCTCGCCAGGCACTACCACGCCACCGTCACCATC
>NZ_BCQU01000222.1:0-884 GCF_001552235.1 Actinomadura rubrobrunea NBRC 15275
GGGAGAGCTGGCTGGTGCCGAAGAACTCCTTGATGGACGCCACCACCGGCCGGATGTTGATCAACGTCTGCGGCGTGATCGCCTCGACGTCCTGGGTGGTCATCCGCTCCCGGACCACCCGCTCCATCCGCGCCAGACCCAGCCGCACCTGGTTCTGGATCAGCTCACCCACCGTGCGCAGCCGCCGGTTGCCGAAGTGGTCGATGTCGTCCACCTCGATCGGCACCGGCACCGCACCGACCGTGGCCTCCTCCTCACCCGCGTGCAACCGCACCAGGTACTCGATCGTGGCCACGATGTCGTCCTCGGTCAGGATCCCGACATTCATGTCCACATCCAGACCGAGCTTCTTGTTGACCTTGTACCGGCCCACCTTGGCCAGGTCGTACCGCTTGGGATTGAAGTACAGATTCTCCAGCAGCGTCTGCGCCGACTCCTTCGTCGGCGGCTCACCCGGACGCAGCTTGCGGTAGATGTCCAGCAGCGCGTCGTCCTGACCCGACGTGTGATCCTTCTCCAAGGTCACCAGCATCGACTCATAGCCGCCGAACCGCTCGCGGATCCGCGCCTCATCCCACCCCAGCGCCTTCAACAGCACCGTCACCGGCTGCTTGCGCTTGCGGTCGATGCGCACACCCACGTTGTCGCGCTTGTCGATCTCGAACTCCAGCCAGGCACCCCGGCTGGGGATCACCTTGCACCCGAAGACGTCCTTGTCCGACGCCTTGTCCAACGCGCGATCGAAGTACACACCGGGCGAGCGGACCAGCTGCGACACCACCACCCGCTCGGTCCCGTTGATGATGAACGTGCCCTTGGGCGTCATGAGCGGGAAGTCGCCCATGAACACCGTCTGGCTCTTGATCTCCCCCGTGGTGTTGTTG
>NZ_BCQU01000223.1:0-782 GCF_001552235.1 Actinomadura rubrobrunea NBRC 15275
GGTGTTGGGTTGGGTGTCTGGTTGTCCCGGTTGTTTCTTGAGAACTGCACAGTGGACGCGAGCATCTCTGATGGACGACCTTTTGTGGGTTGTCTGTTGAATTGCAGCAGTTCGCCTCGTGTGTTCAAGTGTTTAAGGGCGCACGGTGGATGCCTTGGCACCAGGAGCCGATGAAGGACGTGGGAGCCTGCGATAAGCCTCGGGGAGTCGGCAACCAGGCTGTGATCCGGGGATTTCCGAATGGGGGAACCTGGCACCCGTCATGGGGTGTCGCCGCCGTCTGAATGTATAGGGCGGTTGGTGGGAACGCGGGGAAGTGAAACATCTCAGTACCCGCAGGAAGAGAAAACAATAGTGATTCCGTGAGTAGTGGTGAGCGAAAGCGGAGGAGCCTAAACCGTGCACGTGTGGATAGCCGGCAGGTGTTGCGTGTGCGGGGTTGTGGGACCACCCTGACCTAGCTGCCGATGGGTCGAAGAGTTATAAAGTCTCGTGATAGCCGAACGGCTTGGGATGGCCGACCGTAGACGGTGAGAGTCCGGTAGGTGAAATTGCGGGGCCTCTTGGGTGTGTTCCCGAGTAGCACGGAGCCCGTGGAATTCCGTGTGAATCTGCCACGACCACGTGGTAAGGCTGAATACTTCCTGGTGACCGATAGTGGACCAGTACCGTGAGGGAAAGGTGAAAAGTGCCCCGGTGAGGGGTTGTGAAAGAGTACCTGAAACCGTGTGCCTACAAGCCGTCAGAGCCTGGACCTTCTTCTTCGGAGGAGGGGAGACCGG
>NZ_BCQU01000224.1:0-705 GCF_001552235.1 Actinomadura rubrobrunea NBRC 15275
GTCGTCGAGCAGCAGTCGGCGCTCTCGCGGGTCCAGGACGTCGACCGAGCCGATGCGCCGGTCGGGGTCGGCGAGCAGGGCTGCGAGGAGGCGTTCGAAGCGGGCGGCGAGGCGTTCGACCGTAGGCCGGTCGAACAGGTCGAGGGCGTATTCCAGTTCGCCGTCCAGGCCGCCGGGGCGGCCGTCCGCGTCGAACCGTTCGGTGAGGACCATGAGCAGGTCGAAGCGGGACACTCCGGCGCTCAGCGGTTCGGGTCGCACGGTGAGGCCGGGCGCCTCCAGTGTGGGCTCGGGGTTGTTCTGGAAGGTCAGGCCGACCTGGAACAGCGGATGGCGGCCCAGGTGGCGCGGCGGGTTGAGGACCTCCACCAGGCGTTCGAACGGCACGTCCTGATGCGCGTAAGCGGCCAGATCCGCCTCCCGCACCCGACCGACCAGCTCCCGGAACGACGGATCCCCCGACGTGTCGGTCCGCAACACCAACATGTTCACGAACATCCCGACCAGATCGTCCAGCGCGTCGTCCGTCCGACCCGCGATCGGCGAACCGATCGGAACGTCCGTCCCCGCACCCAGCCGCGTCAGCAACGCGGCGAACGCGGCCTGAGTGACCATGAAGGGGCTGGCGCCGGTGTCCCGGGCGACTTTCAGCAGCGACTCGTGCAGGTCGGCGGAGAGCCGGAAGGGGACCGTGCCGCCTCGGTA
>NZ_BCQU01000225.1:0-686 GCF_001552235.1 Actinomadura rubrobrunea NBRC 15275
CTCGCCCAGGAGCAGGTCGCGTTCGTCGGGGGTGAGGATCTCGGCGGCGCTGATGGGGGCGTCCGGAGCGTCGACGACCTCGCGGAGGAAGCGTTCGAAGCGGGCGGCGAGGCGTTCGACCGTGGGCCGGTCGAACAGGTCGAGGGCGTACTCCAGGGCGCCTTCGATACGCCCGTCGCGTTCCTCCAGGTAGAGGGAGAGATCGTATTTGGCCGCGCCGGACGGCAGGGGCTCGGCGGCGACGGTGAGGCCGTCGAGGTCGAGGCGCGCCTGGGGGTTGTTCTGGAACGACAGGACGACCTGGAACAGGGGGTGCCGTGACATCGATCGGGGCGGGTTGAGGACCTCCACCAGGCGTTCGAACGGCACGTCCTGATGCGCGTAGGCGGCCAGATCCGCCTCCCGCACCCGACCGACCAGCTCCCGGAACGACGGATCCCCCGACGTGTCGGTCCGCAACACCAACATGTTCACGAACATCCCGACCAGATCGTCCAGCGCGTCGTCCGTCCGACCCGCGATCGGCGAACCGATCGGAACGTCCGTCCCCGCACCCAGCCGCGTCAGCAACGCGGCGAACGCGGCCTGCATGACCATGAACAGGCTGGCTCCGGTCTGCCGCGCCAGCGCGACCAGTCCGGCGCGCAGGTCCGCGTCGAGCCGGACGGGCACGGTGTCGCCCCGGT
>NZ_BCQU01000226.1:0-661 GCF_001552235.1 Actinomadura rubrobrunea NBRC 15275
CAGGGGGATTTGTTCGGGGAGGTCGGTGAGGGTGGTGCGCCAGTGTTGGAGTTGGGTGTGGGCGAGGGTTCCGGGGGTGTTTTCGCCGGCGAGGAGTTGGCGTTGTTGCCAGAGGGTGTAGTCGGCGTATTGGACGGGCAGGGGCGGCCATTGGGGGGTTTGGCCGTCGAGTCGTGCCTGGTAGGCGGTGGCGAGGTCGCGGAGGAGGGGGCGTAGTGACCAGCCGTCGCCTGCGATGTGGTGGATGAGGAGTAGGACGGTGTTGTCGTGGGGTGCGGTTTGGAAGACGGTGACGCGGATGGGGATGTCGCGGGATAGGTCGAAGGGGTGCCGGGCGGCTTGGGTGAGGTGGTGGGTGAGGGTGTGTTCGTCGAGGTGGTGGTGTTCCCAGGGGACGGTGGTCTGGTGGGCGGGGAGGATGTGCTGGTAGGGCTCGCCGCGGTCGTCGGGGAAGACGGTGCGCAGGGCTTCGTGTCGGTGGACGACGTCGTGGACGGCGGCGTGTAGGGCGTCGTGGTTGAGGGGTCCGGTGATTTTGAGGACGAACGGGATGTTGTAGGTGGGGCTGGGGCCTTCGAGGCGGTGCAGGAACCACAGGCGGCGCTGCGCGAACGACAGCGGTATCCGCTCGGGACGCTCCTGCCGACGCAACCGCGGCCGC
>NZ_BCQU01000227.1:0-593 GCF_001552235.1 Actinomadura rubrobrunea NBRC 15275
GCATCAGCACGAAGTACAGGAACGCGATGGCGCCCGCCAGCGCGATCGTGAACGGCCAGTACCGCAGGCTGCGCACCATCGCCCGGAACTTGCGGACCACGACGTCCCACGCGTCGCCGCTCACCAGGTCCTGCCAGAACCGGCCCAGGTGCGTCGGGTTGGCGCTGCGCGAGTTCAAATAGGAGATCAGCAGCACCAGCGCCGCGCCGACCAGGCAGGCCAGCCCGAGCCGCACCGGCGACACGCGCTGCCCCACGGCCATCATGCCGAGGACGGCGAACGCGGGCACCATCGCGATCACGCCGCCGAAGTCGCTGCCCCAGAACGGCAGGCCGTCCACCGCGACCGCCGCCGCCCCGACCGCCGCGATGATCGCCGCCGCGGCGGCCCGGCGCCCCGCCCGGACCGGACGCTCGGCCAGCCACGCCGCCGACAGGATCGCCGCCACCGCGAACAGCGAGAACGCCTGGTTGCCGAACCCGTAGAAGCGGCCCGCGATGATCGCGTTGTAGCCCATCAGCGTGTTGAGCTGCAGCCGCGACCCGGTCATGACGTCCAGCGCCAGCACCACCGCCGTGATCAGCGTGATGAGC
>NZ_BCQU01000228.1:0-521 GCF_001552235.1 Actinomadura rubrobrunea NBRC 15275
GGTGTGACGGTCTTTTGGAAACACCGACAGCTTTGGGAAACACCGACAGGGGGTTGTCGCGGACGTCCGCGACGGTGACGGCCGTACACGGAAACCGGCCTTGACGCGGAGGACGTCGATGACCGCACCCGCATACAACACCGTCGCCTGGTTCCAGGTCTGCACCGACAACCCCGGGGCCGCCCGCGGCTTCTACGGCGGCCTGTTCGGCTGGGAGTTCACCGAGTCCGACACCGGCTACGAGCTGATCAGCCACCCCGGCGCCGAAGCGCCCAGCGGCGGCATGGTCCGCGTGCCCGACGCCGGCAAGAACTCGGCGACCTTCCTGGTGGTCGTGCAGGACGTGGCGGCCGCCTGCGCCCGCGCCGAACAGCTCGGCGGCAAGATCCTCGTCCCGCCGACCACCGCGCCCAGCGGCCTGGTCTTCGCCGATCTGCTCGACCCCTCCGGCAACCACTTCGGCATCTACAGCCCCCCACCCTCCCCCTGACCACACCCACAGGGCGGCCGGGACCAACCCC